>JACDGI010000576.1:2774-5329 GCA_013821665.1 Anaerolineae bacterium | reverse complement strand
ATCGAAATGATTATTTACCTCAAAGATAAAGAACGCCTGATGTACTTCCGTCCCAACAATACCGCCATGACGGATGCGCTGACGACTGCGGGCATCACTCCAGAACAATTGACGGGTATCAGCTTCTCCAGTGGTGACCCATCTAATACCTATAGCATTCTGGGTGGCTTGCTGCGACTGGTCGGCCTCGCAGGGTTAGGCATTACGGCTGTAGCCGGTTACTTCCAACGCCGAAAGCAAGTACTTGGCAGTGGACGACGCTTGCGATAATCAGGCACGCTCAATTTATTTGATTCGCCGCCGCAAAATGGTATGCATGGCAACCGATACCACAATAATTAGGCCGTAGATAAGCTGAGTCCAGAAGCCAGTCAGGTTGATGGCGACCGTTCCCGGTTCGATAGCGCCGATGATGTAGCAGCCAATAAACGTGCCCAGAATCGAGCCAGTTCCACCCAGCACCGAGGTTCCGCCAAGAAATACGGCTGCCAATGTTTGCAGCAAATAACCATCACCGAGCGATGTGAAGAACGTTCCAATGTCGTAGGTGGTAATAATCCCTGCGAAAGCAGCCGCTAAACCCACCAGACCAAACATGATGATCCTGCGCTGATCGACATTAACACCCATCAAGCGGGCACTGTTGGCGTTGTCGCCAATTAAGTACACATGTGCGCCGAAGCGATGCCGGTTCAACAGCACCCATGTCGCAATCGCGATGATGACCATCCAGATAAACTGTGCCGGTATCACGCCGAACAGTCGCCCGACCAGCAGTTCATGCAGCACGGGATCTGCCGCTTCGGCTGGACCTACCGATTGGATCGAGGCATTGGTGACGACCAATACCACACCGCGCCAGAAAAACTGAGTGCCGATGGTCGTGATCAGCGACGGAATGCCAATCTTGACCACGATAAAGCCATTGATCAAACCCACCAATGTGCCGCTGACGAGGCACGCGACCAATGCCAATAGAGGGCTGCCCGACGAATTGAAAACGCCGACAAAAACCATGACCGAAACGGCCATGATTGACCCGAACGACAGATCAATCTCCTGCGCGATGACCAGCAAGGTAATCGGAATCGCCATGATGCCATAAAAGGGAACCGAGTCAGCAAAAGCGATATAAATTTCTTTATGAAGGAACGTTCTTGGGCCGGCGATCATCAAGAAAATCCACATCACCGCCAAAACGCCGATAATGCCTAATTGCAAACTATTTCGGCGTAAAAATCGTCCAACAGACGGTGTCCGGGGCGGAGATGACTTTATCGAAGTGGCCGGTGTCGTCATTACGAAAATAATCCTTTAATAGCGGTTTTCATGAAATAAAAGCGATGTGAGACGTTAATCAAGGTGTCCGGTTTCAGCGACATGATACATTTTTTCGGTGAGATCATTCAGCGTGATGTCTTTCGTTAAGAATTCTCCGGCGACGGTGCCGCGATCCAGAACAATAACACGGTCAGCGACGGAGTAAACATGAAAGACATTGTGATCAATAAAGATGGCCGATTTGCCAGCGCGTTTGATGCCCTTTACAAATTCAATCAGTTTACGCGTCTCTTGCAGGGATAAGCCCATCGTCGGCTCGTCGAGGACGATCAGGTCAGCCTTGAAATATAAAGCACGGACAATCGCCACCCCTTGCTTCTCGCCACCGGAGAAATTTTTGATCACCGAGTCAGCGGCAACGGCTCCCGAAGTAAAGCCCATTGACTCAATCATCAGGCGGTTGGTTTCCTCAACCATTTTATTAACATCCAGGAAGCCAAATCGATTTCTAAGCTCGCGGCCTAAGAAAATATTGCGCCACAAAGTTTGTTGGTCAGCCAGCGCCCGTTCTTGATACACGGTTTCGACACCGAGTTCACGCGCTTTGGGAACCGTCAGATGGTTTACTTTTTGTCCGTTGAAAAACAGTTCACCGGTGTCGGGCTGATGATAGCCAGTGATGATCTTGATAAGGGTCGATTTGCCCGCCCCATTATCGCCAAGAAGTCCAACGACTTCGTTTTGGTCAACATGCATGGTGATGTTTTGGAGGGATTTAACTTCTCCAAAAGATTTCGAGATATTTTTTAATTCTAACCGGTGCGTCATCGGAAGAAGTCCTTAAGAATTATGGAGAGGAGCAGGTAGCGCCAAAATCGGCACTCACCTGCCCCATTGTCACAACGAGTCATCTACCCCGTCAATTTTGACGAAGGCCGTTAACGAATCTCAGGTTTGGCTTGTACCAAAGGCGCAATCATGGCAACGTTGTCCTTGGTCACGAAACCTGCGCCGGTATCCACATGCAGACCAGCAAAGCCGTACTTCTTGGTCAAGCAGATTTGCAGGATCGGCAGATAACCTTGCAGCCATTCCTGCTGATCGTTGACGAAACCGATCCAACCGTCCTGAATGCCCTGAATACTCGGCGGTTCTGCATCAAAGCCACCGGCCATAATTTCGCCGGGTTTCTTGCCCGCAGCGGCCAGAAGCTTGGGCAAAGCAGCCGTCAAATCACCGTGGTCGGTAATGACTGCTTTTACGTTCGGGTGACC
>JACDGI010000576.1:0-2764 GCA_013821665.1 Anaerolineae bacterium | reverse complement strand
GTGAAAATCGGAATACCAGCCGTCTGATCTTTGTTGGTGGCATCATTAATTTCGAGATAGTCCACTGTGATTTTAGCAGCCTGAAGCGCGTCGACAACACCCTTGGTGCGTTCGCCACGTCCCGGTTGAGCAGCCAGACCCCATACAAAGACTTCGTCGCCTTCTTTTAGCCCGAACTGGCTAATGGCTTCGTTACCGACCGATTGACCCTGTGTGTATAAGGTCGCGCCTGAATAACCAAAGCCGACACCTTTATAAGCTGCTTCGCTTTTATCCAGACTGGTGTTCTGGCTGGTGACAATAATGCCAGCCTTTTCAGCTTCGTCAATCAGCGGTTTGAAGGCATCGTCGCCGGGATGACCCATAATGGCGATCCCGTCGGGATGGCTGGCTTCAGCCGATTTAAAATCGGTGATCATCTTGCTGACATCCCAATTTGACCATACATATTGGGTGTTAGGCCCAAGATCTGCGGTCGCTTGGACGGCACCGTTATAAACGACATCTGCGAAGCCGCTGCCCGGTGAGCCGCCGGGCATAAAAATGATATTTACGTCCTTGCACCATTGGCTGGTGGCAGTGGCATCTTGGGCGTTGACTGGCACGGTCGAGGCGATGCCCGAAAAGAGCATGACCAACGAAATCCCGATGACCGGTATATTTTTCTTGTTTAACATGTCCACGATTCTCCCAAATAAGTTTTGTTGAATTGGATTTGCTTCCCAAGTTGCATCAATCAGCAGATCTTTCGATAATAACCTCCTTTATTCGGATGCCCACTGCACTGTAGCAAATCAAAATGCACTCGTTTACGCGCATGGTTCTGGGCCGGATGCAGCAGGCAGTGCTTGACAATTCCGGTCGCCAGCTAATCTGTATATTGATAAGACTGTGGATCACTATTTCGAACAGTCAATTCTTCTTGGTTAGGCAATAAAAAGTCTCAAATTTTATGATGTGTGACCGATCACACATCCCAAAAGGTAATTCCAAAAATGGTTTCTGTCAACAAAATCTCAGCAAGTTTTGAGAATCAAGTAATTTATTAACTAATGGTGCAAGTCTAACCCCCTCTCCCCCGAACTCAAGGGAGAGGGACTTTAAGAGACTCTTGTTAGAGGCAAACCCTGTATGCAAAAAGGGTTATGAGGCTCAAATGCACACTTGCACCAGTGGTTATTACGTTGGATCAAAAGGACATGGGGTTTAGTGATGAGGCTAAGGATCAATATTATGTACTAAAGGCGGGTATCCCGTTTTCACAGGACACCCGCCCATTAGTCAGACTGAGTTAGGGATCAACCGTAAACGTTCCGGTTGAACTATAGACACCGCAGGTCGTACCGACCTGACCGGTGGGCCCGGTACAAGCTTTCACCTTCCAGTACCATGTGCCCTCCGGAAGCGGCGAAACATCAATCGATTGTATTCCAGCCGCAATGTTGGGGTTGTTAATCTTCGGGTTCACAAAGTTGATGTTATTCGCCACCAGCAGTTCATAGTGACCACTTGGTGAGACCCAGCTAATCGGGCCCCATGACAAGGTGATCGGTGCCGCTGTGAAGCGGTTTAGAACCGGTACAGCGTTAGCCGCTGAAAGGATTTTCACGCTGCGCATGACGCTTACGCTGGTTACAGGATCAGAATTACCACCTGCATCGTAAGCCCTAACCTGCCAGTAGTAGGTTGTGTTCAGCAGTGGGCTCGGTGGTGTAAAGCTGGGTACAAAGCCCGGTGTTGTCAACTGAGCCACGGAGACGGTGATATCCATTGCCGTGCTTGTGCCGTAACGGAAGTCATAGCGCACCGCACCCGGTACTGTATTCCATGTGAACTTGAACGGAGGAGCCGGTGGCAGCGGCGGGAGCGTCACAGACGCTTTATCCGCTGGAGCCAACAGTACAGGTTTAGCCGGTGGTAGTACATCAACAACAAACGTATGTATGATACTGAATGGGCCGGGCGCGGGTGTCCCCGCGAGACCAAAGCGTGCTCGTACGCGCCATGAGTAGGTCAAGCCGGTCGTCAAACCCGGTGTGGTGTAATTCGTTGACGTTGTTATAAAGGCTTGCACCCCTGCTGTGAAGGTGGCGTTGGTTGCGATCTGGACTTCATAGTCTAGGAGTGTTACACCGATTGGTGGTGTAACCGCAGTCCAACTCAGGTTCGGTGTGAGGTTCGAGAGCGTGCCGCCCAACGGTGCAATGGCTGCTGGCACAGCCGCTGGTGCCACAAACAACGTCCGGTAGAGCACACTCACAGGAACCTCACCGGTCTTCCGTACCCGCCAGTAATAGGTCGCCGCGGGTGGCAAGGCAACAGTCAACGTGAATGACGGCACAGGCAGCGCCCCGACATGCTGTGTCCGTGTGATCGTGACGAAGGTCGGATCGGTTGTGATCTCGATGTCATAACCGGTTGCTCCCGGTACTGCCGTCCATGTGAAGAGCGGTTTTCCGGTCGGTACAAAGGCACCATTCACTGGCCCTGTCCCGATGAAGATACCGAAACTGCGCGAGGCGCTTGGTGTGATATTTCCGGCTGCATCCTTGGCCGTCACTTGCCAGTAGTACGTTCCTTGTGGCAGTACAACCGTGGATGTATAAGTCGCTGCGGCTACCGTTGCACTGATTACCTTATGCGTGAATGTCGTATCTGTGTTATCCACATCGATAACATAACTGGTCGCTCCCGGTACTGCAACCCATGTGAAAATCGGCTTGGGCAGCGCGACGAACGCATTTGCCAGCGGTGATGTCAAAAC
>JACDGI010000575.1 GCA_013821665.1 Anaerolineae bacterium | reverse complement strand
TGCAGCACGGTTGAGATCGTGTGTCGTCATCAAAATAGTGCGCCCTTCAGCATGTGCCGCTTGTAAAAGTCCGTCCAACACCGCCGAGGCATCTTGATCAAGGCCGGTATAAGGTTCGTCGAGTAAGAGGATGTCCGGGTTGTGCAGCAGGGCACGGGCGATGCTCAAGCGTTGTAGCATCCCGCGTGAAAAAGTACGCACAAGGTCATGGGTTCGTTTGTGCAGGCCAACCTGTATCATCAGCGTGCGTATGCGTTCTTCAATTTGCTCATTTGAAAGGTTGTAGAGCCTCGCGAAGAAGCGTAGATTTTCGTGAGCGCTCAGGTTGTCATACAAGAGCGATTTGTGGCTGACCAGCCCGATTTGCGCGCGAACGGCTGCCGACTCGCGCGGCAGTTCCCACCCGCCAATGCGGATGAGTCCCGCAGTGGGTCGGCTTAGTCCACATAGCATCCGCAGCAGTGTCGATTTGCCGCTGCCGTTTGGTCCCAGCAGCGCTACAAATTCCCCACGACCAATTTGCAAGGTAAGCTGCCGCAGCACGGGGAATAAATCATACGCCTTGACCAGACTTTGGATGTCGATTAAATAATTGGGAGCCGGTGTGCTGATTGTATTCATGAATATCGATACCCTGATCGCATGGCTTTGGCACGACCAGTTTATTCTCCCTGAAGTTCTTCCAAGCGGGCTTGCAGCGGTTTGCGTTGTTGATACCATATATCATGTGGCAGTTCGCCCGCCGCATGTTTCTGATCGAGCAGGTTGATTTGGCGAGTGAGCGCATCAATTAACTGGTCGGGTCGGGCAGGTTGATTTTGCTGCCGTTGACGCAGAAGCAGTGCCAGAATGGTTGCCACCACACCCAGTCCGATTAAGCCGGTGAGAACAAATAAAATGGTGTCGTTACCACCTGCCGGAACTTTAGCAATGGTTTTTGCCGAGAAATCGCTGACACCTGCCGCGCCGCTGACTTCGTAGCGAATAACATCACCACTTTTGAGCTTTAAAGCTCCCGTGTAACTCTTGTAAACCGTTTCGTTTACAGGCTGGCTGCCTGCGTCTGGTAACTGCTGGCTTTTTATTTTGAGATCATCCGATGAAACCAGCAGCTTTGCTTGCCCTTCAAACGGGTAATTCACGGGTTGTTCAATCAGCGCGTCGTTGCCATCGTAGGGGATGAAATAGGCAATAATGACCACATGCTCATCTCCCGGCAGCACCGGCGTGGTATCCAAGACTGTGAAATCCGTCGGCGAAACGATGTAACGCGACTGATTATCAAGGCTGACGACCTGTGCGCCCGGTGGCAGTGAAATCAGTACCGATCCAAAACGGCCATCACCCAGATCTTTGCTGGTGGTATAAAGACGATCCGAACTGTTATGGAAGCGAAGCACCTGCCGCACTTCCAAGGTGCCGTTCTGAGCATTGAGTTGGGCTTCGCTGCTGCTGATGGAAAGCACCGATGGATCTTCGGTGAGTTCGTAAATATTGATGGGTAAATCGAGCGCTGTATTCGCTGTGTTGCCCACCAGAAAAGCGCTGTTGAAAATGTGGTCGCGGTAGAAGGCCGCCGTGACATAATCATATCCGGTTACAAGCGGCACATCGTTGAATTGGAAGCTGCCGTCGGCTGCCGTTTGCGTGTTGAGATGGAACACGGTGTTATCATCGTGGTTGATGAGCAGAGTAACCGCCACATTGGAAGGCGCAGGGGAAGCGGCAGTCCCGTTTGTGACCTTACCCGTCACCGTTCCATGTGGAGCGCCAGTGATCAAATCAACAGTCGCTGTCGGTGTTCCTTGGGCTGCTGCATAGCCACTGCTGATGAACAGTATGGCAAATAGAAAAATGATGCGAGACAACCGCGGATTATGAACGCCCATCACGAGTTGACCCTTGCACGGTAAGCTTCGACGGCTAACTCAATCCGGTTATCTATCGCGCGGTCAATGTCTTCAGGCATAGGCGAGGTCGTGAGTATTTGTTTGGCGTTGACTGCGTCTAAGGTTTTCAACACTTGAATACCACGCTGCACCCACAGCTCACGTTCCGTCACGTAATCCGCTTCGGACATTTTATTAGTCGTCAGGTCTTCGTCCAGATCACGGATATTGCCGAGGACACGTTCATAGACCATCAACAACCGTTCACGCTGCTTTTCAATTAACAGGTCAACCGGCGTTCCGGCATCCGCAGGACGCATCAACGGCGTGACGACAAATAGCAGCAAACCAACCAGAATCACCAACCCCATGAACAATCCCGGCAAGCTCATACACCGCTCCCTAGCGCAGCATCAATCGCGTCTGTGAGCTGTTTTCCACCGTCATAGTTTTGTTGGGCATCTTCGACAAACGGCACTTTGAAGAAGCGCGAAACATTGCCGCTCTTGTCAATAATAAACGTCTCCGGCACACCCTGAATGTTGTACATTTCGGAAATTTTTGTGCCCAAATCGAGTCCGTTCGGATAGGTATTGCCGAATTGTTGCAGGTAGGCTTTGGCATTCTTTTCGGTATCGGTATAAGCCACACCCACAATGACCACATCTTTATCTTTATACTGCTGCCACACGCGCTCTAAGACTGGTGCTTCTTGGCGGCACGGCCCACACCAACTCGCCCAGAAATTGACGACGACCACACGCCCTTTGAGCGATGCAAGATTGATCTGCCCACCATCGAGCGTTGTCAGTGTGAAATCAGGGGCAGGGCCAGCCGTGGGCTGCGTCTGGCTTTTACGCGCCAGTGCTAAGCCAACAATTAGGGCAATAGCCGCTACCCCCAGCAGCAGCAAGACACCACCCAATCCCAAACCCTTACGGCTAGGCGGTGTTTCCGTTAAATGAGATTCAAGCGGTAAATCTGTCATAACCTGAAGTCCGTTACTACTACTGTTTACTGTGGATGCTGTTGATCCCACAACTGTCTTGTAATCTGGGCATGACCGAGATGCAAGCCGGTATGCATCAGCGCGTGCATCAATGCCCAACCGACTGTCAACGGCTCGATGGTAGTAACGGGCTTGCTACCACCCACAGGCAGTTCGCGGGGAGCTTTTAAATCTTCCAAAGTCAATTTGGACAGCGTTTCGCGCACGAACGCTAATGTTTCATCTAAGCGTTGGATGAGTGCCGCTTCATCTAGTCCCTTCGCTTGGAATTCAGTGGCGCGTACACGGTTCGAGTTGATACGCGACGCTAAATCCCCGATCATAAACCGTTCAACTGCGGTCGTATGCACAATCATGACGCACAACGAATTCATCTCTGGGCCGGGAACCCAATCCAGTGCCTCGACGCTTAGGCCTTTGATAGATTGCTTATAGTCATTATGAAGTGACGTTACCCGATCCACATAGACATCAAAATAGCGGTTCATTTCGCCGTTTATCCTTATTTGATTTGTACTCGCTTTAACAACCTTATGATCTGACTAGCGTTATCGTCGGCTGAGCAAATCTTGTTCCAGCCGCGCTCGATAATCATCCTCAGAAGTTGGCGTACTGCCATCACTCGCAACGAACTTGGGCGCGACCAGTCGATTGCGCCGCCAACGAAAGAAAATCCATCCCGCAATAATAATCGCAATGACGGCCACAATCCACGGTGTTACCAACGAGAGCGCGCGTAAAGTGGGGTCTTCGGGCGTGCCCACGACACGATCACCATAGCGTGCCACGAAACTGGCCTTAATTTCGTCGGGTGTTTTTCCCTGCGAAAGCTGAACACCAATCTCTTGCCGCCATTGGATGCAGGCATCAGTCGGGCAAACATCCAACGGAATATCTTCGCACACAGGGCAGTACATTTGCTTGGCAACCGCATTGATCGCGTCAGCAGTTACAGGCGTAGCCGGTGTCACCGGTGTGACATCCTGCGCGGTCGTCGGCACCGCGAACACCATAGCCAAAAGCAGCGACAACATCAAGCAGCGCTGCCACATACGGAATTTTGAGTGAACCGGTGCGTTATTGATCATACGGTTCACGTTTCCGCGCCTAAAGGTTTGCGGATGATGACCGGTGCTTGCTGCGTCACCATGATTTGCTCGGTCGGCCACGCGGCAATAAACGTACCCAGCATCAATATTAAACCGCCCCACCAGATAAAATTGATGAGTGGGTTAAGATAGATTTTGAAAGTGGCGCTGTCTGCACTGACACTTTCCCAACCGACGAGCAGCACATAAAAATCGGATTCAAGTGTGCTATACGAACCGGCAATCGTCATAGGTTGGTCAGGGTAGAGATCATGGCGCGGGCGAATGTGCGCCAGTTCTTGACCACCGCGCGAAATCGTCACATCAGCAATTTGCATCTGGCGACCATCATCGGCTATGGCTTCGATAAAGTTGTCGTAGCGCATGGTGTAACCACCGAAATCCAGACTTTCGCCTTTCGCCAATGTTTGCTGAGTTTCTTGCTGGAACATGCTGCTGCCGATCACCCCTATGCCCACGACAGTAATGCCCAGATGCACGATGTAGCCGCCGTAGCGCCGTCGATTACGCGCGAACAGGGCAAAAGTCGCCGCGCCCCAATTTTCGCCAATCGTTTTGTGTCGGGCAGCCGCACCGCGATAAATCTCATATAGGGCGACAAAACCCGCCAGCCCTACAATGCCATAGCCGAATAGCGCCGCAGGGTCAGTCGTGTGCTGCAAAATGGCTAAAGCGATTACCAGTATGATAGCGAGTATGAACGGCACAACCAATGCCCGTCCTATACGTCGCAGCGACGTTGCCCCCCATGCTGAAAGCGGTGCGATACCCATCAGAATATACAGGGCGACAAACAAGGGCGGTGTTACCCGCAGGAAATACTCTTTGCCCAAGGTAATTTCTTGGTTGAGGAATAGGCTGGAGACAATCGGCGCACCGAAACTGCCCCAGAAAATCGCCACGAATAACAGCACGAAAACCACGTTGTTCAAGACGAACAAGGACTCGCGGCTCAGGATATTGGCGAAGGCATGATCGTCTTTCAGCTCACCCCGATTCCAACGCCACAAAATCAGCCCGATTGAAATGATGGTAATCCCTGCCCAAAATATGAACATCGGTGTGCCAATATCGCTGCGCGCGAAAGCATGGACGCTATCAATTAAACCGCTGCGGGTGGCAAACGTCCCGAATATGACCGCCGCAAAGGTGCTGATGACAAGGAACATATTCCAGACCTTCAGCATCCCGCGTTTTTCTTGGATCATGACACTGTGGAGGAAAGCTGTGCCAATGAGCCACGGCAAGAACGCCGCGTTCTCAACCGGATCCCAGCCCCAGTAGCCCCCCCATCCCAATACATCATAGGCCCAGCGTCCGCCCAGCATTAACC
>JACDGI010000574.1:4293-5357 GCA_013821665.1 Anaerolineae bacterium | reverse complement strand
CCACAGGTCAACCTCTCCATTGGCGTTTCCGCTGGCAATAGTTTTACCATCAGGGCTATAGGCAATAGGGATGATAAGGCGATTATTGCCTGTTAGATTGATGGTATTAAGTGACTTTGCCGTAGCAATATCCCAGATGTTAAGGGCGTTATTGCTGCTGGCAGACACCAATTTGCTGCTATCGGGACTAAAGGCCAAATTCGTGACATAGCCTACTGCGTTTGGGAGCGTTTTTATTTCCTTATTCGTCGCCCCATCCCATAGATGGATAAGATTGTCATCCCCTTTTGAACCCCCGCTTGAAGCGTAGATTTTTCCGTTGGGGCTGAATGCCGTCGCCAAAACGTCACTAGGTTCCGAAATGATGTTTTGAATGAATGGCTGTTGCGCGGATAAATCCCATATCATGATGGCATTACCGGCAGATGCCACAGCCAACGATTGATCCTTTGGATTGAACGCTATACTCCAAATTGCCGGTACACCAGTCTGATCAGGATAACCTGTCAAGTCCGAATCGATTTTTTTGAGGGTCTGAGCATCCCAAATACTAATCTTCATATCGTCGCTTGCGGTTGCTAATAGTGTCCCATCCGGCGAGTAGGCTATGGCCTTCACCCGCTTGGTGTGGCCTGTAGCGATTTCATCAATCCCTTCGCCAGTAGCTGGATCCCATAAAGTCACGGTTTCATCAACGCCAGAAGAAGCAAGGCGATTTCCATCCGGCGAGAAAGCGATTGCGAATACGCTGGTAGCCTGTTCGAGCGGGTTGCCAATCAGTTTCCCGGTGCTGGAATCCCACAAACGGATTGTACCGTCACCGCTCCCTGATGCCAGCATTTTCCCATCAGGACTATAGGCGAGTGCATAGATGATGTCGGTTTGTCCTGTCAGTGGCTCGCCCAGAGCCTTACCTGTAGAAGCATCCCACAGCGTGACCGTGCCATCTTTGTCACCGGTTGCAAATGATTTTCCATCCGGGTTGAAGGCTACACTCCATTGCTCAGTCGTCTTAGGATCAATAGGCGCATCAATTGGTTTTCCGGCAGTCACATCCCAACGCC
>JACDGI010000574.1:0-4283 GCA_013821665.1 Anaerolineae bacterium | reverse complement strand
GTATAGTGCCGTCGATGCTGACCGAAACCAGCGTATGACCATCGGGACTAAATGCGAGAGCGTTAATCCAGTTAGTATGCCCCATCAGCGGTTGCCCGATGGGACGATTAGTTTGAGTATCCCAGAGAATAATTGACAAATCTTTACCCGCAGAAGCCAGTATCTGACCGTCAGGACTGTAGGCAAGCGCGCGAACAGTATCGGTATGAGCGGTCAGGAAATGCGTCATTTGCGGCTTGGCTTCGAGACTTGTGACCAAACTGTTACGCGCTTCAAATGTATTAGCAGTGTTGAGCGATTCCAGACTTAACAGCAGGGCCAAATCGAGACGATTTTCGGGTCGGAGAGCAGTAACGGCAAGCTCTCGTGAGCGTGAAACAATAGCCTCGTTATTGGCACGTTGGCTCTCAATTTCGGCGGTACGTTGACGGTCAAAGGCAAATAGCGCCAATGCAAATGCGATGATCGCTGCGATGCCTACACCAATCATGATATTACGAAGGCGGCGGGCAGCGCGTTGGCGGGCGGCAACACTCCCCCATAGATACGCTGATTCGTCAGGTGTGAGTTTGATCACTGGAGAAACAGCCAACGCCTCAAATTGGACGAGACGCGCACCGGATGCCAGATAACTCTTATCCTTAGAGGTATTCAGCCATTCATTTGAAGAGATGCTCAATCGTCGGTGTAATCGCAATTCCTCGCGACTGGACTGTAACCATTCGCGCAGGCGATCCCAAACACGAATGAGAGCTTCGTGTGCAACTTCGACGGTCGGTGTTCGGGTACCCGGTTCGTAATCGAAAGTCAGTAGGCGGTGTTTCCCGAACTCATCTAAGACATGTTGGACAATCGTTTTATCAGTCGCGATGACGTTAAGCTCAGTCCGTGTGACCCGGCGTCGGGTATCTTCCGCACCTTCAGCCAATGAAACCAACCTCAAAAACATCTGGTGGGCTGCTGCTTGGCTAAAGGAGTCCAGACTCAAATAAACTTCTTCGGCACGCCGTGCCAGTGCGCCCAGTACCCCCCCTGCGGTTTCATAACCCTCAATCTTGAGGAGATAGCCGTCGCGATTTTCAAAAAGCTCGGTTAAGGCAAATTGTAGAAGCGGTAATGCACCCGGCTGCTGATTAACATCGCTGATAATGCGCGAGACCAGCCCATGCTCAAATTGAATACCATAACGTTCGGCAGGGCTGACAATCGCCTCTTCCATTTCCGGCAGCGACAAAGGAAGCACAATTTCGGTGTTATCGCGCATTAATTCGCTGATACTCACATACTGCAAAGGTCGGTCATAGAGGTCAGCACGCAGGGTAATAATCAGCTTGAGACGACTGGACGGCGATTGAACGGCCTTGACCAACAACTGTAAGAAATGTACACGTATTTCTTCGGTTGGAACGAGCGTGAATAATTCCTCAAACTGGTCGATTAACAGAACCAGTTCGCTGCCATCCGCCGGTAATATTTTAGGAATGATGGTTGCCAATGTGTCTGTAGCCGAGCCAAAGAGATCCGTTAGAGAAGCAGGTGTATTGGCAGCAATGCTCAATAGACCGTCTGCTAACTGCTGCAAAGGGTTACTCCCGGGAGTCATTTGCAGGTAAAACCATTCTTGCGACCCGAAAAGCGCTCCACGCTTTAAAGCCGGAATGAGACCTGCTAATGCGATACTGGACTTTCCGCTCCCGCTTGGCCCAACGATGGCGAGAAATTGTGAACTTTTTTCGTTCTGCGATAATTTGCTAATTAGACGTTCGATGATTGTTTTGCGTCCGAAAAAGTCTTTAGCATCGGCTTCTTGAAAGGCTTGAAGACCTTTATAGGGATTTGTAAATTCGGATGGGGTGTCAAGAATAATGGTCTTTGCGCTTTGCGGATTGGATAACACGCGCGGAATTCCCGGCTTCGAAAGCTGCGTCATCACGTTAGCACTGGTTTCCGGTGAGAGAACCTGTCTAAATTCATTAGCTAACGTATTGGCATCTGGATAACGCGACTCAGGCCGCTTGGATGTTGCACGCCAGATGATGATATTGACCGGATAAGGTAATTCGGGACGTATAGTTTGTATCGGCGGCAAGGTGTCGCTAAGCTGCTTACGAATGACCGTATCAGTATCGATATCAAAGAATGGGGTTTGTCCAGTTAGGGTGACATAGATAACCATCCCCAAACTGTAAATATCTGTTTGTGGGGAAACTGCCTGTCCAATGACCTGTTCAGGTGAGATAAAAGCCGGTGAGCCATAACGATCTTCTTGGGTGTTCGACTGCGGCTCTTGCGTTAATTTCTTGGCGATACCAAAATCTGCCAGATAAGCATTGCCTTCTTCGTCCAGCAAAATGTTGGCCGGTTTGAGATCACGGTGAATGATATTGTTGCGGTGAGCAGTCGTCAGGGCACCCGAAATTTGATCCACGAGGCGTACCACATCAGCAGGCTGCCATGCTCCCTTGCGCTCTAGCGAATCTTGTAAGCTCCCACCCCTTAACAAGCGCATGACTAAGATTGCCATACCGGGTTCACGCCAATAATCGTAAAGGGGAGTGATGTGGGGATGTTCTAAACGGGCCACAACTTGAGCTTCAGATTCAAAGCGCCGAATAAAATCCGGATCATCAGCATGTTCGGGCAAAATCAGTTTGATCGCGACTTCACGATCCACAGATGGTTGGTAGGCACGATACACCGCACCAAATCCACCGTTTCCAATGAGTTCGCGTAGTTCATAGCCCTTAATCGTTTGACCGGATAAATTTTTGAAATCAGCAGCCATATATTTCCGATAAACTAACCTCGACTATGTCGAGTCTTGGACGAGTCGGATTGAACTCAGAATGAGTGGTTGTAAAGAAGCAAGAATTTTAGGAATCTGGGCTTCAGTTTCTTCCTTCGTTCGATGAGGAACAAGGTCAGCCAAAATATCGCGTGCCAGTTCAATTGCCGCATCACGGAGTTTCGCATCGGGCAGTGGTTCCGTAGCGTCTGTTGCCGTTGGGACGATAGACCAATCAGGATAAGTTACCGGCGTTTTCTGGTTGAGCTTAATGATCGCTTCTAAATGAGCTTCGCGCCAACGGGCGATATTGATCCTGAGTAAGCGAAAAGCCTGATAGAGTCCTGTAACCTTCACAACGATTTGCGCTTTTTCCATATCTTTCGTAATACTCGTCAAGATCATTTCAGACACCGGATGTGCCATGATCTCGTCGCAAGATTTCTGAAAATTTTCCAGCGCTTTGAGATACGGTAACAATACCGTTTCGATGGTTTTTGAAGTGAGTTTGAGAGGATTGCTGGCATCCAAGTCACTTTGTAATGTCAGGGTAATGTCAGCCGGATTATTGGATTGAGCGAGGCGGAAATAGATGCTGGTGTTGATCTGGCCTAAGCGCAAAATATCGCCCGACTGAAGCGGATGCGGTTCTTGTGCAGCTAATTTCACCTCATTGAGCCATGTGCCATTTGTACTCGATAAGTCTTTGACTTTATATCCAGTATCATCTTTTGTGATGACTGCGTGTTGGCGCGAAACACCCATTAAACTACCATTGAAAGGGGTGAGGTCAACACTGGGTGGTTTTTCGCCGGGGCTATAACGCCCAATTGTCACTGCGTCACCCGATACTTTGACGAGCAGCGGTTGTTCAAACGTAGCAATTTGAAAAACAATAAGGTCAGCGTAAAGCCCGGTCAGTTGAACGACACGTTCGGGCGTGAATTGTTTGTTTGGCTCCGGCACTGGAACATGTGAAGTGGTTTGCGAAAGAACCATCGCCATAAATGGTGTATTGCAGTAGGCACACACGGTCGCCGATGCATCATTTGTTTTACCGCAAGCTTTACAAACTTTTGTATCTGCCATAATCGCCGTTTAGATGGTTTGTATGATCGAAGTTTTATTGCGTAACATCTGGACTCAGCGTGTGACGGTTACTTTATTGAGGCCGCGTGGTGCATCTACAACGTGACCTTTTTCAATCGCCAGCCGCATAGCAAAAATTTGCCCCGGAATAACGGCTGCGATAGGTGATAGCCATTCGGGCAACGATGCAGGTAAGGTCATCATCTTCTTCCCTTGTAATGATAGCGATTTTTCGTTGGAAATGATAAGCGTTTCGGCTTGGCGTTCTGCGAGTTTGGCAACGAAATCAGTCAGAGTTGGTAATGTTTTCCCACTTGGCGCAACGACAATCACAGGGAAACCAGGATCAATCAGTGCAAACGGCCCATGCCGGAAATCGGCTTCACTATAACCTTCCCCACTAATGTAG
>JACDGI010000573.1 GCA_013821665.1 Anaerolineae bacterium | reverse complement strand
GGCATACCGTTATTCACTTTCATGGCCGCGTGTGATTCCGCTGGGTACGGGCGAAACTAATCCACTTGGTCTGGATTTTTATGACCGGCTAACGGACGAAATTTTAAAGGCGGGCATCCAGCCGTGGGTGACACTTTATCACTGGGATTTGCCCCAAGCGTTAGAAGATAAGGGCGGTTGGGCGAACCCTGATATTGTGGGTTGGTTCTCGGAGTATGCTGAGCTGGTGACCAAGCGGCTTGGCGACCGTGTCAAACATTGGATTACGTTCAATGAGCCGTGGTGTTCGGCCTCACTCGGTTATTTATATGGTGTTCACGCACCCGGATTACAAGATCCACAGAAGGCATTCGCGGCAGCCCATCATTTGCTCCTGTCACATGGGGCAGGGATGCAGATCATCCGGCGGAATGTACCGGATGCTCAGGCGGGAATCACCTTGAACCTGACACCCCAGATCGCGGCGACTAATCACCCTGACGACATTCGGATTGCACGACGAGCGGACGGATTTTCAAACCGCTGGTATCTTGATCCGGTGTTTAAAGGACAATATCCACCCGATATTGTGGAAGAAGTCATGGCGATGGGCGGGTTGGTGGGCGTTGATTTGAGTGAGGTGAAATCTGCCCAACAGCCAATGGATTTCCTTGGCGTTAACTATTATATGCGCTGGGTGCTAGCGCATGTACCGGGTAATCCTGAGGGTGTGCAACATGCTTTCCCGCCTGAGTCCCAATTTACGGATATGGAGTGGGAAGTGAACGGCGCGGCAATGGCCGATTTACTGGTGAGAGTCCAACAGGAATATCATCCGAAGGCGCTTTATGTGACCGAGAACGGCGCGGCGTATCCCGAACCGGAAACGACGACTGACGCGATTCTTGAAGATCCACAGCGGGTGGCGTTCTTAAAGGAGTATTTCACCTCGGCACAAGATGCTATCCGGCGTGGGGCGTTACTCAAGGGTTATTTCGTGTGGAGCTTCCTTGATAATTTTGAGTGGGCTTATGGTTACAGCAAGCGGTTTGGGATTGTGCATGTGGATTATAAGACGCAGAAGCGTACCCCGAAGCGCAGTGCGTTGTATTTGAAGGACATCATTCAGACGAATATGATTTAAGTAACTTTCAAATTTGATTCACAATATGCAATTTATGCGGCAAATTTTGCATAATTTGCATATTTTCCGCCGAATCGTCAGGCGGGAACACGGGAGCAATCCGCCGAATTGACGTTTTGTGTCGGCGGGAGGCTCGGCTGATGCCACCGAAATGACACAACTTCGGCGGATGGCTCGCTCAATGCCACCGCCGTGCAATTTGTGCATGTCGCTGTTGTCATTGCTTTGGTTTTAAGCGGCAATTGGTCAGTGGCAGATGGCATAGAATATCCTCTAAGTAGTTCAAAGTAGGACTGCATTAAGTGGTGGAGGTTAAAGTTGAGCATACATACCCCACCCCCAGCCCCTCCCCAAAACACAGGGAGGGGAGAAAATGCAAAATACGTGTTCCCGAAAGTGGCTGTCTTTATCAAGAGAAACACTTCCACCGTTTAGTGTGGTGCTACCTAGTTCAATTTCTAAGTTCATTGTAGAACAAAAGTTCATAAAATGCAAGCGAAATTGGTTCGAATTTACAAACCAAGGTGATGTCTTTGGTAGTGGATTCCGTAGGTTAAACGTCGGTTTCAGCCTCGCTTACGATGATAGAATGTCCAACCCCCACCTGTAACATTTTCTAATGGCGAAACGAATTACCTAAGGCATACGTGAACGTTCGCAGGATATTAGAAAGGATAACATCACATGCAAAATCGCCGAATTCTCATCCTGACGATACTGCTATTTCTATTTATAGGCACAGCCACCTCACCGCTTTTGGGGCAGGGCGAAACGATCATTACGATTACTGCGCCGGGGTGGGTCAGCCGCGCTTTTACTGATAACCCGTTTGCTCCGTTTGAGGAACAACATCCGAGTGTTAAAGTTGTCCCCGTCGATCCAGCCGATTCGTATTATTATCCGCAGGCCGGAAGTGGCATTGAAGATCACCTCAATGGCGTTCAAAAATATGCGACTGTCGCGGATGTCATTTACGTTGATTACCGCAGTGCGTCGGTTGAGGCCAGTCGGGCAGGTTATCTGTTGAACCTCGCGCCGCTGGTTGACGGCGATGCCACTTTCAACAGCGACGATTTCTACCCGAAAATTTGGCAGTCGGCACAGTGGGATGGTGGTGTGTGGTACATTCCGTCATCTGCTTATGTGTCCATGCTGGTTTATGATGCGACTGCTTTTGATAAGGCAGGCTTGGCTTACCCCAACGAAAAGTGGACGTTTGATGATTTCGCAAACGCAGTACGGAAGTTGACGGTGACGGATAAAGATGGCAAAGTGATTGTGCCGGGATTCAGCTTGTACAGCCCCGCGTTGTTCTATTATGGATTAACGGGACATTCGTTTTTTGACGCGAGTGTTAATCCCAGCGTCCCGAAATTTGATGACCCCGATTTGGTGACTTTCATCGAACAATGGAAGGCACTTGAGAAAGATGCTTCTACCAAAGACAAGTATGACTATGAAAAAGTGGCTTTTGACTTTGGTACGCCGTGGCGATTGAGTAATCGTGGTGGTGATGGCGAGCAGAAGTGGGCGGCATCACTGCTTCCGGGTGGCGTTACCAGCCTGAGTATCGAGGGATTTGCAGTCAGCAGCGGCACAGCCAACCCTGATTTGGCTTATGCGCTGGCAAACTTCGTCAGCACTAGCCCTGAAATCATCGACGCTTTTGGTGGGGATGCGCCAGCACGCCGCAGTATGATGGCCCCAAGAGGTAAGCCTGCAAAAGAGGTTCAAGAAATTGAAGAGGTACTCGACAAGGCTGTACCAACTTCCGAACTGCATTTCGACGATTATTTAGAAGCGGCGATGGATAAGATCACCAACGATGGTTCGTTTGACGCTCATTCAGCGGTTCAAGAGGCGGATGCGAATGCGGTGAAAGGGCTTGAGGCGGCGAGTGCCCGCAGCAGCGCAAGCGTTTATGTCGTCACACCTGTACCCACACCTGCGATGAGCGCCAACCAGATTGTCTTGCGGTTTGCGGCAGGGGTGGATGTGGCTTCTCATCAAGACGCATGGAATGGGTTTATTCATGATTACCTAGCCGCAAATCCGGCTGTGGGGAATGTTGATTTGGTGACGGATTACTTTGAGCAACAGAAATTGGATAAGCTGGATTGTTACTATCAGCCATATAACGTCGTGCCGTCGATGCACATAGAGGATTATCTGAGTTTCGATCCGTATATGGATGCCGATCCCAATTTTGACCGGAATGATTTCATCGGCACCGTGTTGAGCCAAATGCAGCGGGATAATCATACGATGGGTTATCCGATTGCGATTGCGCCGTCGGTGCTGTGGTACAACGACCAACTATTTGCAAAGGCGGGTTTGCCATCACCAGAGCAAGGTTGGACGGTTGACCAGTTCAAAGATGCGCTTCAATCCATTCATGGGCTGCTGGATAAGGAGAGCGATCCTGTTTTTGTGCCGGGTACAGTCGGTAATACCTATCTGCTGATGCTGATGGCGGCTTATGGCGGTGTTCCCTATGATTACCGCACGACTCCGCCGACTCTTAACTTCACTGATCCGGCGAATGTGGATGCGATCCGCCAAGTGCTTGATCTGGCTAAGGCAGGATACATCGGTTACACAGCCCTTCTTGGAAGAGGGGCTTTCAACGTCGGCACCGAATCGCCCATTACAGACGATGTGTTGACAACCGACAGTTGGCGTTTACAAAACCGATCTAACCCCGATGGCAAAGGTGCATCGCGTTTGGTTAATTATCCGCATGGCAGCCAATATACGCCTGTAGCCTATGTGGTGGGTGGTGCTTATATCCTGAGCCACGCGCAAAATCCTGATGCTTGCTACAGCATGATTTCGCAGCTTGCCAAGCGACCTGATTTGTTGAATGCGATGCCTGCACGATTGTCGCAGATTAATGATCCGACGATTACGGCTTCGCAGGGCGAGGATGTGACGGCGCTTTATCAGGGATTGGTGCAGATGTTCCAAGATCCGAAGGCGCTGACTTTTCCGGGGCAATATGGCAACAACAATTTCAATAGTTCTGTCGAACCCATGTGGCTCAACCGCGCCTTTGACCGCTACGTGCTGGAAAATGCGGATTTAGATACGGAATTGGCAGAGGCTGAAACCTTTGCTAAGGCATATCGCGATTGTGCGGCAGCTATTCCTGAAGCTGATCCCGAGCAACTGCTGAACGATGACGCGGCAAACGCTTACTATAAGCAATTTGCCGATTGTGCCATCAAGATTGATCCGAGTATGAAAAGCCAGTTCAGTTCCTTTTATCCAGAGAGCTAAAGGCTCGTTAAGCGGTTCAATCTAATTTGATCAGCGCGATGTCATCTATAAATGGCATCGCGCTGATTTTTATTGGGTGTCAGTAAATTCGCTTGTCAGGTGTCTGCTGTCTCTACTCAAAACTGAAACCCATTTGTGATTATCCCTTATTGAGGAGGTCGGATTCAAATGCTGTTTATGATTATTGAGCGTTTTCGCGACAACGATATGATCCCGATTTACAAGCAGGTGCGCGACGGTGGGCGGATGCTACCGGAGGGCTTGAAGTACATTGACAGTTGGGTTGAACCGAATTTCGGGCGGTGTTTTCAAGTGATGGAGTGTGATGATTTGCGGCTGCTTCAGGAGTGGACATTACAGTGGCGCGGCTTTGGATTAACCTTTGAGATTGTGCCGGTGGTTAGCAGTAAAGAAACGCGGGAAGTTGTGGCACCGTATTTGGATGAAGCCTAATCCATAAGATGTGGTCTGCTTGTATGGTGTCCATAAGCCTTATAAACTCTAAACATAGAACCGTTCATTTTAGCAAAGATCAAAAACACAATGACGACTACGACTAATTTGTATGCCACGATTACGCATCCGACGCTGTTACTGGATGAGGCGCGATGCAAAGCCAATATTGCACGAATGGCGGCACATGCCAAAGCCAGTGGTACCCGTTTGCGACCACACTTCAAGACGCATCAATCCGCCAGAGTGGGGGAGTGGATTCGGGCAGAAGGGGTGACGAGCATTGCTACCTCCTCGCTGCGGATGGCATCGTATTTCGCGGATGCGGGATGGGATGATATTTTGGTGGCGTTCCCGGCGAACTGGCGCGAAATCGACCTGATTAATCGTTTGGCGGGGCGTATCAAGCTCGGATTGATTGTCGAGTCACGGGAGACAGTGCGCTTTTTAGGTGCGAATCTGCAACATCCGGTGGATATTTGGTTGGATGTGGACACGGGGTATCACCG
>JACDGI010000572.1 GCA_013821665.1 Anaerolineae bacterium | reverse complement strand
GTGTATCGCTCAATAAGATGGCTTGTTCAAGACGCTGGCGACAAGGCGCAAGCTGGGATTGAGCGTGGGCGTGAATAGTAACCAGTGGCATACCGGTTTCCAGTTTATCCCCAACTTTGACATGGACTTCTAAGCCAACTCCAAAATCAATTGAGTCGCCTTTTTTCTCGCGACCTGCGCCAAGGTCAAATGAAGCGATGGCTATTTCTTCGGCAGCGACTTGGCTGACATATCCGGCGTGCGAGGCCGATACCGTTTCGACTATGGGCGCATGTGGCAGTAGGGACGGATCATCAACCATGCTGACATCACCGGCCTGCCCGATGACCATCTGACGCAGTTTAGCAAAAGCCTGACCATTACTGAGCTGATCCGTAAGTAAAGCGCGAATTTCCTTATCATCCGTCCATTTCTTGCCCTGCCCCGCAAGACGCAGCATATAGCTGGCAAGATCGAGACAATGTTCGCGGAGATCGGCTGGCCCTGCCCCACGCAAGCAATCAATGGCTTCAATTAACTCAAGCGCATTGCCGACCGCCACGCCCAAGGGCTGATTCATGTCCGAAAGCACCGCGATCATGTCACGTCCGGCATCGACACCAATATCAACCATAATTTGAGCGAGTTCGCGGGCTTCATCAGCGGTTGCCATGAATGCGCCACGTCCAACTTTGACATCAAGGACAATACCGTTGGCTCCAGCGGCGATTTTCTTACTCATGATGCTGCTGGCGATCAGCGGCAAACAGGGAACGGTTCCGGTTACGTCACGAAGGGAATAGAGTTTGCCATCCGCGGGTGCCAAATCATGAGACTGACCGGAAAGCACGATACCATTCTCGCGAATCAGACGGCGGAATTCTTCGTTGGAGAGATCGACATTATAGCCTTTAATGGACTCTAATTTATCGAGTGTGCCACCCGAATAGCCCAACCCACGCCCACTCATTTTAGCGACAGGCACACCACATGAGGAAACAAGCGGGAGAACAACCAAAGAGGTTTTATCGCCTACACCGCCAGAGGAGTGCTTATCAACGGCATAAGGGATCAAATCAGACAAATCGAGAACATCGCCCGAATAGGCCATCGCCAGCGTGAGGTTGACCGTTTCTTCGCGAGACATGCCGCGAATAAAGATCGCCATCATTAAGGCAGAGGCTTGATAGTCCGGCAGATCACCACGCGTATACGTGTCGATAAACCATGTGATTTCTTCTTTGGTCAATTCGTGACCATCGCGTTTTTTAGTTATGAGATCAACTGCTCGCATTTTGGTTGACTCCCGCAGCAAGAGATAAGGCAAATTATGTCATTAT
Organism: Anaerolineae bacterium; assembly: GCA_013821665.1. Lineage (GTDB taxonomy): Bacteria > Chloroflexota > Anaerolineae > Aggregatilineales > Phototrophicaceae > CFX2. The sequence continues at coordinate 4,051 of JACDGI010000572.1, read as the reverse complement.
CCTACCTCAAATGAGGGATTTGTGAACCATTATGACAACTCTAATCCAATTTACACTTGTGCAGAGTCATAATATCGGTTAAAACCGTGCAAGATTTACAACGCGAAAGTAGTAAGGTCCAAGATGGAAAAAAGTATCCCGCGACAGACAAAATTAGCTCCACCTAACCAAAACCGTAACCGGATGATTATTGGTGGGGTCATTGGATTAGCTGTGATTGCAGCCATCATTTTTATTGTAATTTCACTTAATGGCACCAATAATGTGGCCGTTGGTCAATATACGGATTTGCCTCAAAGCCGGTTGCCCGATGGTGGCTTTGTGGTCGGCAATGTGGATGCGCCGGTAACGATAATCGAATTTGCAGATTATGCGTGCCCACACTGCCAAGAGTATTTGCCGACCATGAACCAATTCATGGATACGTATGTCAAGACGGGCAAAGCCAAGTTTGAGTACCGCATACTGCCTACGGCGGGTGGTGAGATGACCCAGTTCATCGGCAACGTATTGGTATGTATGGAACAACAGAAAGCCGGTTCGTTCTGGAAAGCCCATGACATTCTGTATCAAGATGCTATGGCGGGTAACTACACCAGCGATACAATCCGAGGCATCGCTAGCGATCTGGGTGTTAATTACGCTGATGCGTTGAACTGCTCCAAAGATCAAAAACAAGTTGCTACTGATATGGCACTTGCAGATCAGCTTAATGTACATGGGACACCGGCTATTCGTGTACGCGATGCAAGTGGTAAGGCTGGTTCGCTGGTCGTGGACGGACAATCATACGACTCCGGCGGACCTTCATACGGTGTGTTAAGCCAATACATGGCTCAGTATCAGTAACCTTTAGATTGCGCATTTGATTAGCCCGCTACAACTTAGCGGGCTTTTTGTTTGCAGAGCTTAGCAGATTACAATAGGCCTACAGGATATGAGGAGACTCGTCAATGAACGCACAAACATTTATTGAACAAAGCACACCCTTTATCGAGTGGATGTTGAATTGGCAAGCGAATTTGAAACCTGCGCCACTTGTGAGCTTGAGCTTTAACGGCGATCCGCGTTCGATAGGCATCTTATCAGTGGATGTAATCGAGGGGTTTTGCACGGTGGGGCCATTGTCTTCGCCGCGTGTGAACCAAATTGTGGAACCGATTACGCGATTGTTCCAAGCGGCGTGGGGTTATGGGGTGCGGGATATTTTGTTGACGCAGGATACACATCCAACCGACGCGGTGGAATTTGCACAGTACGCGCCACATTGTATACGCGGTACAGCGGAGTCGGAAACAGTAGCAGCATTCAAGGCACTGCCATTTTTCGAGCAAATGGGTGTGCTGCCTAAGAACTCGATCAACAGTATGGCCGCGCCGGGGTTTAGCGAGTGGATTGCCGCCAGACCTCAGGTCAAAACATGGATTGTCGTAGGCGATTGTACTGATCTCTGTACGCACCAGATGGCGATGAATATGCGGACGTGGGCCAACCAGAACCAACTCCGTGATGTGCGAATCGTGCTGCCAGTCAACACAGTAGATACTTATGATCTGCCCGTTCAAACAGCCACGGAATTAGGACTTGTGCCACATGATGCGAGCTTTTTACACCTCGTCTTCCTGTATAACATGATGCAGAATGGCGTGGAAATCGTTAGTGAAATTACAACGTCGAATTAAGATTATGACCACATCTACAGGATAACAATATGCGTACGGTCGAATGGCATGATGGCATCGTCAGGATGATTGATCAGAAGGCGCTGCCATGGAAAATGGAAGTGGTGGATTTGCCGAGTTACCAAGCGGTGGCGGCAGCAATCACCGATATGACGGTACGTGGTGCGCCCGCGATTGGGGCATCGGCAGCTTTCGGGATGGCACTCGCAGCCAAGCAGAGCAAAGCCAGCAGCGTCGAGGGATTGCTCGATGATTTAGGCGAGGCGGCAGTCGTACTTAAAGCGGCGCGTCCAACGGCTGTGAATCTGGCATGGGGGGTTGACCGTTTGATGAAGATGGCGCGTGAGGGTCATTATCCACAAGCGGATGATTTACGCACTGCGATGCTGAATGAGGCGCAGCGTGTGGCGGATGAAGATGTGGAGATCAACAAAAAGATGGGAGCGAACGGCGCAGCGCTCATCAAAGATGGTGATACGATTTTGCATCATTGCAATACGGGCGCACTGGCGACAGTCGATTATGGTACGGCGCTGGGGGTAGTACGAGCGGCCTTCGAGCAAGGTAAAAAGATCCATGTGCTGCTTGATGAGACGCGTCCGCGTTTACAAGGGGCGCGATTGAGCGCATGGGAGATGGAGCAGCTTGGGGTGAGCTATGACATCATATCGGACACAGCCGCCGGATATTATATGCAAAAGGGCGAAATCAAGATTTGTTTGGTGGGAGCTGATCGGGTGGCAGCCAACGGTGATTTCGCGAATAAGATCGGAACTTATCAAGTGGCAGTACTGGCGAAAGAGAATAATATCCCCTTCTATACCGTTGCACCGACATCAACAATTGATCTGAATCTGGCGACCGGCGCAGAAATCCCAATTGAAGAACGCAGCAAAGATGAAGTGCTAACACCTTACGGTAATCCGCTGACACCTGCACATTTCCATGCACGTAATCCGGCCTTCGATGTCACGCCTCACCGTTATTTGGCGGGTATCATCACCGAGAATGGGATTGCGAGACCACCATTTACGGAAAGTTTGAAACGCGTGGTAGCCGGTGAACAGGTTTAATCACGCGACCAAAAGTCATTATCAAGAGAAAGTGGGCGTGAAGCGGGTTCGCCGGTGCGTTTAAGCTGACCGTTCTCAACCTGCATGAGCGAGACATAAGTGGGATAGTCGGGATTATGCTTGAACTGCCACTCACCGATGCTCCACAAGCGTAACTGACCACCAACACGATTAACCGCGATGACAAACGGCAGGCGTTCATAAAGCGGACGAATGAGCGCTTCGCCGCCTCCAACCTCAGCACGACGAGCGAGCATACCCAGCGCATTTTGTAGTCGCTTGGCAAAAATGGCACCGCGAAATGACCAAATTTGACGGGGCGCATCGACCATTTGCAACAGCGGCGCGATGGTCTGTGGTTCATCAGCACGGACTTCATCCAGAAGGATACAAGATGATTTCTGTTCGAGAGCGTGAATAATTTGTTCACCGAAGGAAACGGCAGGCATATCTCCGACCGGCCATTTGGCAATTAAACGCTGCATACCAGTAGGCAAACGGGTCTCACCTGCCCGTTCGACACTGATAACCTGTTCAGGGTTGGGCAGTTCATTCATGAGCAGATTGAGCAAGGTGGTTTTGCCAGACTCCGGTTCGCCAATGATGAGCAAGCCGTGATCGGATGCGATTAGGGCTTTCAATAATTGAGCAGCTTCAGCAGTCATAAAGCCCGATTGAATGAGTGCGTCCCATGTTGGTAGTTGTTTGGAATGTAAGCGAATATCGACATTGAGTTGGATGGTGATGGGCGGCGCAACAAGGTTGACGGCGATGAGACGATCACCAATTTTGAGGCCAAGTTCAAGATAAGGTTGGTCGGGGCGGAGTTCCGCACCTGCATCGGCAACCAAGCGACTAATAATCCGTTGATAATGCTCAGCGTTCTGAAATATTGGGCCGATAGAAACAAGATCACCTTGTCCGTGACGAACAGAGGCTTTATCTGCATCTTCTAATGAAATCGTTGTAATGGTGTCGTCAGAAAATAGAGCATCAAGTGGGCCATAACCAAAGAGGCTGCTATAGGTACGGCTGATAATGTCCGCTTTTTCGGTAGGGGACAACTGCACCGACTCGACTGAAATCACATAATTAGCGGTCTCAAGCACGAGCTTAAGACGTTTGGAGGGCGTATCGGCTTCGGCAAGTTCAACCGAGTCGTGACTATATTCTTCGATGAAAGCAGACTCAATTTGCTCGACCAAGGCAGCAAGAGATACCCAACGGTTACCTAGCTGCGAAGGAACGAATTCGGGCAAACGGCTCTTATCCACTTCATCATGCGTTCCGTTGCTG
>JACDGI010000571.1 GCA_013821665.1 Anaerolineae bacterium | reverse complement strand
GACCAGCAGCACATGATTGGATTCGGCATGTAGTTCGGGTTCATACTTCTCGAACACGCCGATGGCATAGGTGTTTTCTTTGGACTCCAAGCGTTCCACCAGCTTGTCATCCACGCTGATGTGGATGCCGATTTCGTGGCAAAGCGTTTTAATCTTGGCGATGCCGTCGTTGCGGACACCTGCCGAGTGCAGCAGCACTTCTGTCACATGTTCCGGTTGATGTTGAAGCAGTTCGAGCGTGGGAAAAACACCAAAGGTAAAAGCATGAGGGTCGTCGCGTTCATATTTTCGGAGGCGCATAATAATTTTTGCTATCCGTTTTAGGAGACTAATCCGTATTATAAACTTATTCTAGCAGAGAAGGCTTATGCCAAATGTGAAGGCTTCATAAGGCAGTAAAGCTCTCAAAAGCTGTCGAACGCGGGCAAGCGCAACCAAACCTGCTAGGTTTTGAGAGTCCGCCTATGCTATAGTGACAAAATAGCTTTGTGAAATATGGTACAGGATGTGGATATGCGTGATGTTGCCGTGATTGGGATCGGTCAAACGCCGATTGGTGAACTCTGGGATTTGAGTCTGCGCCAATTGGGGGCGAATGCTTTGGCTCAGGCAGCAGCCGACGCGGGGATCGAGAAGCCGGATACGCTTTACGTGGCGAATATGATGGCGACGCGCCTGAGCAATCAAGCGCATCTCGCCACTTTAATCGCCGATTATGCGGGTTGGCGTGGCATCGAAGCGGCGACGATTGAGGCGGCCTGCGCGTCGGGTGGAATGGCCTTCCAAACGGCGGTTCGGGCAGTTGCCAGCGGTATGGTGGATGTGGTGGCGGTGTGTGGTGTCGAAAAGATGACCGATGAAACCACCGCACAAATCACCTCGGCATTGGCGACGGCGGCTGATGCCGACTACGAAGGCGCACACGGCGCGTCGTTTGTGGCACTCAACGCGCTGATTATGCGACGTTATATGTACGAGTACAAAGTGCCGCACGAAGCCTTTGGTGCCTTTAGCATCAATGCTCATAAGAACGCGGTTAATAACCCAAACGCGATGTTCCGCAAGGCGATTACACAGGCGGTTTATGACCGAGCGCCGATGATCGCTGATCCGATTAATCTCTACGACAGTTCACCGATTTGTGATGGGGCGGCGGCTGTGATCCTCGCGCCGTTGGAGATGGCGAAACGCTTGGGCAAGCCGATTATCCGTGTGCGTGCCAGTGCTTCTGCCACTGATACTATCAGCCTCGCAGATCGGCGCAATATCCTGATATTGGAGGCGGCGGAAGGCAGCGCCCGCAAAGCCTATCAACAGGCGGGTGTGAACCCCAGCGACATTGATCTATTTGAAGTCCATGATGCCTTCTCGGTAATGTCAGCCTTGAGTTTGGAAGGCGCGGGTTTCGCTGAACCCGGTCGAGCGGCTTATCATGCCCAAGATGGCGAGTTTGCCATTGGCGGGCGGCTGCCAATTAGCACAATGGGCGGCCTCAAAGGGCGTGGGCATCCAGTGGGTGCGACGGGTGTGTATGAATTGGTTGACTTGATCACTCAATTACGCGGTGAAGCAGGGATCAATCAGGTCAAAGATGCCGCGCTCGGCATGACACAAAACATCGGCGGCACCGGTGCAACTGTGGTTGCTCATATTTTGGAACGGGCTGGGTAGTGAGTGTCTACAACATTCTTCATTGCACCATATACGAGAGAAACTTGGATAAGTGCCTTTGATAGTGGTCGAGAGGTATCCGATTCAGATTTGCAGATTAGGCCAGAAAACTACAGGCAGGCTTTGTCGCAACATTGGCCTTTAATCCAATTTAACCTGTCAGATACCTCTGCCCTCACTTGGATTTTACCGTCTGATAGACCTTCCTTTTCTGGGATGAGAGGCAACCTATACCAAAATCTGCAAGTTGTTTCATTTGGTGGGGTATACAAAGCGCTGTTTGTGGAATTCATTTTGTGGCATCGGGCTTATGTGTCAGCATCACAACGCTTGTATATTTTCAATTCGAGTAAGGAACAAAGTGCACAAATTAAACCGGACGCTACAGAGAGCGACATTATCAAAATTACCGGAATAATAGAGTGAGATACTGTTAACTCAGTATTTTGCGCCAAGAGGTCGTTGAAAGATCGGTTACATCGTCATCGAACATGCCGTCCATCGCAGCAAGTGCTTCATTGGCAGTCATTGAGGGTGTGAGCAATCCAGAATTTTTGGGTAATGCAGAATAAAGTTCGAGAAGTGAGCGAAGTACATCTGCTAAGGGGCGATTTTCATCGGCTGCGATTTCGGTTAATTGGGCAGCAAGTTCATCCTCGATGATTAAAGATGTCATCGTTAAATATCCTGTTTATTCAACTAACGATACAACATTTTAACACATTCTAAGCCTTGGTCATCCCTCACACCACGAATACCGTCGTATCGGCACCGAGGAGCTTGAGCAGCAGCGTCCAGATGCCCCATGTCACAAAGGGAATGATAGTGAGGGCAATGAACAGCAGAACGTACTGCCAGCGACTGGTGCGCAGGTTGGGACTCAGTTCCTCGTAAAGCAAGAGATAAGGGCCAGCCAGATAAAAGCCGTACACGGGAAAGGTGATGCTGGCGAAAATCAGGAAGCCGATTATGTTCCCTGAGAGCAGCATCTTACTGCCAAGAAACTGCTGTTCGACCAGCAAGCCCCATAAGCCACCGAGCGTAAATAATGCTGGGAACGTGAAGCGCCAATGTGAGAGGAAGTAGACGATTACCAGCGCGAGGCCGATGTAAAAGCCGACATAGATCAGCATATGCCGCCCAAGCGGATCGTAACTGGCGATGTCTAGGGCGGCGAAAATCTCACTGAACCATAGGAGGGCAAAAACGAGGCTATAACGTCCGAGGCGCGAACGGATTAAGCCAGCGAACAAGCGGCGTATAACTCCACGCAGCAGCACACCATAGAGGATCGGGAATACGATGAAAAGCGGCGAGAAGAACGGCTTCTCTCCTGTGGAAGCTAACGCAGCAAGGGATGTGTAGCCGATGACGACCAACCACAATAACCAGCACCGAGCGCCACGCCTAAAAGCACGTTCAGGCTGCCACAAGGCCCAATAACAAATGACGATCACTAATCCGAAGATGATATAAATCATGGGACATTCCCCCAGCTTGGTCGTCATTCATGATGATTGACTGGATTTTCTCTGAGGTTTTACTTATCCGTTTTACAATATTTCCCGTTATACTCAAAATCAATGTACGCAATATAGTACGAGTGTAAGGAAAAATTATGTTATTGGTTGGTGATATTGGTGGCACGAACACCCGTTTAGCCATTTACGACATTGCGGGTGCAGTACCCAAGCGAAGTAGTGAGTTTAGAACGTATCCAAGCCAAGCCTTTGCGGGATTAACGGCCATCGTCGATACGTTCTTGCGCGATACCAGTTTGACGTGCGATCAAGCGGTGTTTGGTGTGGCTGGCCCGGTAGATAAGGCAAAAGGTGAATGCCAGATTACGAATTTGCCGTGGCTTATCAGCGCCCGTGAGATCGAAACAAGTCTTAAAATCCCCAAGGTCAGCTTGCTGAATGATGTTGAATCCATTGCCTATGGTTTAGCGCTGCCCAACGGTATGAAAGAACCGGACGAGTTATTCCAACTCAACCGTACCTACGACTCGATGCCGAATACTGTACCCGGTAATAAGGCATTAATTGCTCCCGGCACCGGATTGGGGGAAGCCATTCTGATTTATGACGACTTCGGCGGTAAAGGGCGCTACATCGTCAACGCGACTGAAGGCGGACACACCGATTATGCCCCGCGCAGCACTTTTGAGGCTGGTCTTCTGCATTACCTACAGGGTAAATTCTGGGATGACAGCTTTGGTCATATCAGCTATGAACGCGTTTGTTCGGGACAGGGCATCAAGCATATTTACGATTATTTGAAGGAAAGTAACGGCATGCCGGAAAATCCAGATGTGGCGCGCCGGTTGGTACAAGGCGATGAACCTGCGAATAAAATTATCTCCGAAGCCGCGTTGAGTCACTCGTCCGAACTGTGCATGAATACCTTGACCACATTCGTCAGTATTCTAGGGGCGGAGTGTGGCAATATGGCGCTCAAGACGCTGGCTTTCGGCGGGATCTATCTGGGCGGTGGTATCCCACCCAAGATCATCGAGAAGCTCAAAGATGGTTCATTCATCGCCGCCTTTTTGAACAAGGGGCGCTTTGCCACCACGCTCATCAAAATACCGGTGTACGTGATTTTGAAGGAAGAACCGGGTTTGTTCGGCGCGGCTTGCTACGCCAAGGTTATGCAAAGCCAAGCGTAAGGGACTTTATTTGGCTTCGGTAAAGGCGACACCAAAGCGCAGTTCTTCGCGGATGTTGTGCATTTCTGCCGCAAATTGACCGGGCGTGCGATTGCTAAAGGTCTTGAATTCGCGGTTGAGGTGGGCTTGATCGGCATAGCCGAAGTCCTGCGCCAGTGTCGATAAATCAGTTTGTGGATGTTGCGAGAGTTCGTCACGCACCTGTTGGAAACGCAGTTTGCGTGAAAGGGCCTTGGGCGTGATGCCAATGAGGGCTTTAAAGCGGCGTTCAAGCTGCCGTTGTGATATGAACTCATCCGTGGCTACGACGTTGATTTTGGCACGTCCTTGCTGCTGGTAAAGCACTTGTGATAGGTTTTGTACGCCATTGGTTCGGCCTTGGAGAGCGTAAGCCTGTTTTAACAAATGCTCTTGCAAAATGTTGATCGCTGCTTGTTCACCGTCACACTCAAGGGCATCATGAATTTCCAGCGCTAACACTTGCCACTCACCACCAAGCGGTTGAATGATTTGCTCACGCTGCAAGTCGATACCGACCAACGGATAGAATCCCCAAGCGTAAAAGCGCACCGCCACCGTTTTCAAGAGGCTTTGCCCAAGCAGCCGAAAGGGTTTATCCAAAAGCCCCACCACATAGCAGTCTGGCATGTTGATGGTGGACTGTCCGTCATCGATTTGATCCGCACCTGAATTGAAAATGATTTCAATATAGGTATCAGGCAGCACATCTATTGAACCCTGCAACTCGCGTAGATCACGTTCGGAAGTCCAAAAGCAACAGACAGCGTCGGCTAACAGGGGATGTGGCGGGTATTCCTGATATTTCATGGCAACTATTAACACTAACCTCGTAACTCGATCTTGATTCAGGATAACATAAGATACTGTTGAGCAGCACAAGCTTAGGCCAGCAGCGTTTTGCCACCATCGACGACGAGGGCGCTGCCGGTCATAAAGCGTCCGTCTTCACCGGCTAGGAAGGCCACGACTCCAGCGACATCTTCAGGGGTAGCGATGCGGCGCAGGGGTGTATAGGCGATAATGGCCTCACTC
>JACDGI010000021.1 GCA_013821665.1 Anaerolineae bacterium | reverse complement strand
ATCTAGCATCGAAGCCCGCATGTAGCGCGAATACCCCGCTATACCGCCGGTTGCCAGCACGAATGTGGGCAAAAGCAGATATTGTAAGCGCTGGTAAATCGGGGGAATACCGCCCGTAAGGGTCGAAGCCGCACGCCCACCCATCGGCAAGATGGGAGTTAGCTTCGGGAACATTCCCGGATTCACACCATGAAGCCATTGAGGCAGCACCGAGCCAAAGATAAGGATCAGCACCAGACCTAACCAAAACACCGGTATCGCGTTAAAAACCACAGCGAGGACGCGGGTGACACTATCAAACCAACCACCACGTTTGACCGCAGCCAAAATACCAATTGGGACACCAATCACGATACCAAAGAATAATGCCGCCAGCCCCAGTTCGAGGGTTGCCGGTATGCGCTCGACAATAACATCCAAAACCGGACGGTGTAACGAAAACGACATCCCAAAATCGCCGCGCAAAATCCCCAAATGCGTCCCCGGAGTATCAGGAACACCATCATCATCGGTATCAATCATGCGCCATTGATCGCCTATCAACCAACGTACATATTGAACAGGGATGGGGTCGTTGACACCGAGTTGCCGGGCGATTCGTTCTTTTTGCTGGGGCGTGAGCTTTGGATCACCTGAAAGTGCAGCCGTCGGGCCACCCGGCACGAGTCCCATCAACAAAAATGAGAGCATCGTAATGCCGATCAGTGTCGGGATGGCTTGGATGAGCCGCCGAAGCGTATATTTGACCATGCTATTACCTACGAAATCATAGCCGATTTAACAGAAACTACCATAAGTAATAAGTATATTTTCACTTTTTTGAAACAGGTCATCAAAAAATAATTGCGGTAGTGGGGAGCCTCATAGAAGCTCCCCACCAAATCAATTCACAGAAATTACGGGGTCTTCAATGCCCACGTATCAACATTCCAGTACAACTGGCTTGGATACGGTGCAAAACCCTGAACATCGGAGCTGGCCGCATACATACCTTCAATCGAGTACAGAGGAATGTATGGCAGATCTTTCTGCATAATTCCCTGAATCTTATGGTAAATATCGGCGCGTGCCGTCGGATCGCAACCGGGGAGGACGCGAGCCTGTTCCATCAACTTGTCGACTTCAGGATTGCTGTAGGACATGTTGTTGCTGCCGCCCGGAACCACATCACTCTTGGTCGTGAAAATTTGGGTCTGGTCGGGATCATCGGGGTAGCCATTACGCCAGCCCAAGATAACCGCATCAAATGTCTGACCGTCCATGATGTCAAGCAGTGTGTTGAAGTCAATCGCTTGGTAATCAACTTCGAAACCAATCTGCTTCAGTTGATCCTGAACCAAAGTGCCAACTGTACCACGACGGCTGTTGCCTTCGTTGGTGTACAGGGTGAACTTCAGAGGTGTACCGTCAGCAGCATACTTAGCACCCTTCGCGATACGCGGACCGGTCGGGTTGCTAGCATCTACAATGAAACCAGCCTGATCCAGAAGCTTCTTGGCTCCTTCGACATCTTGGGTAATCGGGGTCAGAGTCTTATCGTATGCCCATGAAGCAGGGTTCATCGTCGAAGCCATACGAGTACCATAACCAAACACGGCACCCTTCACGATGGCATCCACGTCGATAGCCTTAGAAACCGCTTGGCGTACCAGCGGATCACCAAACAGTGGGTGATGTCCTTGGTCAATCGGGTTGCCCTTGTCATCTACCCCGCTCTTGGGATTCTTGGGATCGGCGTAGTTCAGCATCAGATAGTCCCACGCATTGCCGGGGAACTCATAGGCCTGAACCTTACCATCGGTCTGAGCCTTCAGAACATCGTCACGACGACCAACGTCCGGGGTATCGATCACGTTCGTTTCGCCAGCAAGGAATTGCTCCAGCAAAACGTTCTGATCCGGTACAACCTTATAGATGTAACCGGTTGGGATAACCTTGTTATCCGTTGCGCCACCGTAGGTCTGGTTAGCCAACAAGCTGACCTGTTCACCGGCACGGAATTCACCGAAGCTGAAGATACCACCGGTAACGGTCGGGTTCAGGTTGTAGGTTGAGGTGTTAAGCTCCTTGTAGTCGGTTGGCAAAACATGTGCTGGCATCGGCAAAACGTTACCAATGCTCGAAAGTGCCGTACAATCAACGTTCTTAAATGTCACTTTGAGCGTCGTATCGTCTGGAGCCTCAACAGTGTCGATGATATCCAACAAGAACACTTCTTGGGTATCGACTGCGCCACTCTTAATAGCATTCCAGTGATAAAGTACATCCTTTGAGGTAATCGTAGTGCCGTCAGTCCACTTCCATGTGTCACGCAGCTTAAAGGTATAAACTTTGCCACCTTCGGTGATGTCCCAATCGGTGATCAATGCATCCGGTGAGTTCTTGCGGAATAATGATGTAGCAGGATCGATGCTTATCAAATTCGGGAACAAGAAACTAACAACGCGTGCGGATGTGGTATCGCTCGCCAGAACTGGATTCATTGTCGCCGGATCACCACCAGCATTACCTTCAATAATGATGCCGCCCTCGCCCGGTGCAGGTGTATCCTGCGCTACCGCGGGAACGACTAGCGACAGCGCCAACAGGGCAGCCGTCCCAGCCATCAACAAACGACCAAGATGTTTCATAAAGATGTCTCCTTACTTCGAATAAGAAACGACAGTTGACCATTAAAGGCAACCAGACCTCTTGTAAAACCGTGGTTTTACAAACTTGTATTGAATATGGTACTCAATGCTCGTTCGAAAGGTTCATACTTGCCCAAAGATCCCCAACAACAGTAGTTTAACATATGCTTCGAAAACAGCAAACAAAAAGCCTTCTACTTTGGTAAGTGTTTCCACTAGTAGAAGGCTTCTCAAATATATCGGGGCGGCGGGATTCGAACCCACGACCTCTTACACCCCATGCAAGCGCGCTACCAGACTGCGCCACGCCCCGTAATGGATGCAAGTATAGCGGAACTTCCTTGTTCCCTGCAACCCCAAATACAATCGTCATTCAATCTCCTAAAATCTGCCCATACCCTTTTCCAACCGTCCATGAACCTTAACTGTCGGAGTATTCCCTCAAAATGGTTAGGAACTTTGCCTCAAAAGAGTTACCAAAATGTAACCCATTCACGTTGTTTATGTGCTATTCTGTCTTAAACGTACAAATATTACCATTTGGATTGCAACCCATGTTTTTCCCGGTCACTGTCACAAAATTGTTATCCGGTGCTGCATCAGAGTATTTCGCTATTCATCATATCCGCCTTTGCTGCACAACTGACATAACTTCGGCGGAATGCTCCCTCGAATTCGCTGCAACGGCATGGCACTAAAGGCGGCGGCGGTCATACGCGAGCCAGCCGCTGCACTGGCGGCAATAGCCGAACCTCCCGCCGCGCAAAAATGACAATTCAGCGGATCGCTCCCGTGCATCCGCCTGCCATTTCGGCGGTAATTCGTCACAAATTGCATTCCGTTAACACACAGTCGCATTCTCTTTTTTATTCTCAGACTCTTATTAAGAAGTTACAACTTCATGAACACTTCCCCTTCGCACTTTGCCTGAAATAACAAAGTGTATTAGCATTGTATTTCGGCTAAATTCGAGTGTATCACTCAAAATTGTCTGGAGGTTCGAGCATGACTACTTATCCTTCGCCTGTAGCGAAGCCAACGACTGCTGGGACTGGGCAACTCGCGATTGCCCGTACAGCTTCTGCTTACATTAATTTGAGGAACGGTCCCGGCACCGAATACCGTGACATTGGCGATATTCGGAATAATACAGTTATTGTTTATTATCCTGCATCCCGCACAAGTACTGGTTGGGTCTGGCTCGAACAAAGTACGGTCAGTGGTTGGGTATCGACCACCGTAATCACATTTGAAAATATCGCGGCTCCCGTGCCGGTTCCTCCACAACAAGCAACCCCCTACGACGGAAAAATTGGCATCTGGCATTGGAAAGGTGACTCCATCCCCGAAGCGACAATTGATGATGTGGCAAAGAATATCAAAAGCGTCGCGCCGAATGTCTCTCAAATTTGGGTGAAAATTTGTGACGCGACCGACCGTGACGGCGCACAATGGCAAGGTTATTGGGATACCAAACGCAGCCTCGCAATTGATGGCCCGCAAAGTATTGATCGCTGGGTCACCACCTTAGCCAAATATGGGATGGAATTTCACGCGTGGTGCGTTCCCAAAGGTACACATCTCGAAGCCGAAACCAACATCATTATTCAGGCTTGCACGCGCCCCGGCGTTAAATCGCTCATCCTTGATGTCGAGCCTTATGATGGATTCTGGCAGGGAGGACAAGCTGGCATCCGCCCATACATGACACGCATCCGTCGCGCGATTCCCGGTGCTTTTCATATCGGTCTATCGGTTGACCCTCGTAAATCGCATTACAATGAAATCTTCCCGGCTGAATGGTTCCCATTCGTAAACAGCGTTCATCCACAAGATTATTGGGCGACCTTCCGCCGCACACCTGAGGATGTATTACTCGAAACTTTTGAAACGTGGGGAAGTTATGGACGGCCCATTATTCCAGTCCTCGACAGTGATGCTGATCCTGACGATATGGCAACCGCCATTACACTCGCCACGCAACGCCATCGTGCGCGTGGTTTAAGTTGGTGGCGGCTGGGAACCATTACGCCCTCTGGTTGGAAAGTGATCAATACACCGGTCACGGGTACACCCAGCCCTAATTCACCGCCTCCGCCTGATAGTGTCGGACAAGAACTGACAATCAAGCCCAATGAAACGGGTTTTGCCAGTGGTCGTTATAGCGATCAAGTGAATTTTGCCAGCTTCACCAACACATGGGGATGGACAACACTTTATAAAACCACGGAAGCGCAAACCAGTAAAGTTTGGGCACGCTGGACACCCCAAATCGCGGCCTCCGGTAAATATGAAATCGCGACTTTCATTTCGGGGCGACATTCGAATAGTCAGAACGCACGCTTTAAAATCAACAATGTAAAGGGTGCCACAGGCGAAATTGTCGTTAATCTCGACCAATCGCGATACAGCAACGAATGGGTCACATTAGGTATATATGACCTTGATAAATCCGTTGTAGGGGCAGGTACTGTATTCCTTAACGATTTAACGGGTGAAACAGGCCGTGAAATCGCTTTTGATGCCCTGCGCTATCGCCAGATATTAACCACGCCTACCCCACCGGCAGGCACCGGCTATTTGGCTGATGGTTTTGATGCGCCCATCGGAACCGTTACAGATCGACGTTCCGCCACGGTCTGGCCGGGGAGATGGATCGATGCCAGTCCATTCGCACGCTTGTATTTCGTCGGCACGCCACAAGAAGCCTATCACACCGGAGCCGACTTAAACTTGCCTCAAGACGCGGATGCTCACACGCCCGTCTATGCGGCTGCCAGTGGCGTAGTTACATTTGCCAGTCGTTTACCTGTCTGGGGTAATGTGATTGTCATCAAACATGATCCACTGGCAACCAATGGTCGTGTTTATTACACGCGCTATGGTCACAGTGAAAGCTTGCGGGTAAAGCCGGGGGATCGTGTAACACGCGGGCAACAATTATCGCAGGTCGGCAATGCCTTTGGCGCTTACGCTTATCACTTGCACTTTGATGTCAGCCCTACCAAGATACTAGAGACGAATCCAGAACACTGGCCGGCCAAGAACCTTGATCTGCTCCTCGCCAATTATGTCGATCCACGCGATTTCGTTCTGAAGAATAGACCGAAATAGATCGGTAAATAAAAAGAGGGCATTCACCACATTAGTGAATGCCCTCTTTGATCTGTTTACAAACCGGGACTAGAACAATCCCCAATCATCGGCTGCGCCCTCTTCCATCATACTAGGGTCCCACATTTCGAGTCCCATCTCGATAGTTACAGGACGACGAAGATAATTTTGAGCTGTACGGCGTGTTTGCTCCAGCAGTTGAGGCGCATAGGGACAAAATGGCGTGGTCATAATCATCGTGACATGACCGCGATCTTCGTGAATTTCACTGTGACGGATCAAGCCCAACTCGATGATATTCATGCCAATTTCGGGGTCAACGACCTCTCGAAGTGCTACCAGTAGACCTTCCTCAGTAATTTGAACTTGGTCAGTCATAGTTGTTCGTTTCCTTTTGTTTAACATCTGTTGACGCATACTAACATAGGGCATAATGAGAGTCAATTTCATTCAAAATGTGAATTTGCAGTATCACTTAGACACCACAATATCCCGAAACTTTACCTTTTAAATAGCACAATAGCGGTAACTACTCAGGTACCCTTTTCTCCCTCATTTTCCAAAATGCGAGTATCGATTTTGGAACTAGGAGCGATGAAGTCTCCCTCAGATGGTTGAGATGAATTAGCCTTGATTACGCAATTCTCCCTCAAATACCACCTGAGTAGTTACCAATAGCGAGCATTTCTAGGGTAAAAATGAATATCACTGGAATATTTATAATCCCAATCATCATTATTGACAAGCGGGTAGCCAAACTGCTATACTAACAGGTAGTTTACACCTCTGGGTACAGAGAAAATTTAACCATTGTGAAATTTAGGAGGAAGTGACTGGCATGGGCGCAGCACTCGAAATCCGCAACCTGCACGCAAACGTAGAAGACAAACCTATCCTTCGTGGAGTCAACCTGACCGTTAAACAGGGTGAAGTTCATGCTTTGATGGGGCCGAATGGATCAGGCAAAAGTACATTAGCGAATGTTCTGCTTGGACACCCAGCATATCACGTAACTGAAGGCGAAATCATATTTGACGGTCAGAACATTCTTGAACTTGAAGCCGACGAACGCAGTCGTGCCGGTCTGTTCTTAGCCTTTCAATATCCCGTTTCAATACCGGGAGTCACACTGGCTAACTTCTTAAGACAAGCCATCAATTCGCGCATGAAAGCTGAAAATCCAGATAGTAAGGGGATTTCAATTCCTGACTTCCGCCGCTTGCTGAAGGCTAAGATGGATTATCTGCAAATGGATCATAGTTTTGCAGGGCGCTATTTGAACGAGGGTTTCAGCGGTGGTGAAAAGAAACGCGCTGAAATTCTTCAGATGGCAACACTCAATCCTCGCATTACCATTTTGGATGAGACTGACTCTGGCCTTGATATTGACGCGCTGAGAATTGTGGCTGAAGGGATAGACAAACTCAAAGGTCCAGACCTGGGTATATTAGTGATTACCCATTATCAGCGTATTCTGAATTACATTAAGCCGCAGTTTGTTCACATCATGTTTGAAGGACGAATTGTGGAAAGTGGCGGCCCGGACTTAGCACTCCGTTTGGAAGCAAACGGCTATGATTGGGTACGAGAAAAATACGCCGAACCTGCAACGGCATAACTGCAACTCAAGGGATTATAGGAGAGCAGAATGGTTGACATTGATCTAATTCCAAGCGAGAAACAACTTAGCAACGCCGAATCCGCGCTAAAAGAAGTCGGCGATTCGTATGAAAATACATACGGCTTTCACGATGATGATGTCAAATACGCTTTCAAGAGCGAAAAGGGACTCAACCGCGACATCGTCTTGCAAATCAGCAAAATGAAGAACGAGCCGCAGTGGATGACTGATTTCCGGCTAAAAGCCTATGAGATCTTTCTGAGCAAACCCACTCCCACATGGGGCGGTGACTTGAGCCAGATTGACTATGACGATATTTACTATTATGTCCGCGCCACTGACCAACAGGGACGCAATTGGGATGAAGTTCCGCCTGAAATCAAGAACACTTTTGACAAGCTCGGTATTCCTGAAGCTGAACAGAAGTACCTTCAAGGCGTAAGCGCCCAATATGACTCCGAGTCGGTTTATCACAACCTTCGTGTCGATCTGGAGAACAAGGGTGTAATATTCCTTGATATGGACTCGGCGCTGCGTGAATATCCTGAAATCGTCAAAGAATACTTCGGCACAATTATTCCATCAGCCGACAACAAGTTTGCTGCTCTAAATACAGCAGTTTGGTCAGGCGGATCGTTTATCTATGTGCCTAAGGGTGTCCATATCGAGATGCCACTTCAGGCATATTTCCGCATTAACACTAAGAATATGGGACAGTTCGAACGCACGATGATCATCGTAGATGAAGGGGCTTATGTCCACTACGTTGAAGGTTGTACAGCTCCTACCTACAGCACCAACAGCTTACATAGCGCCGTCGTTGAAATCATTGTTAAAGAAGGCGGTCGCTGCCGCTACACGACCATTCAAAACTGGTCGAACAACGTCTTTAACCTAGTGACAAAGCGTGCCATCGCCTATAAGAACGCGACGATGGAATGGGTTGATGGTAACTTGGGCAGCAAGCTGACCATGAAATATCCGGCAGTGCTTTTGGCAGGTGAAGGCGCTCATGGCGAAGTTCTCTCGATTGCTTTCGCTGGCAAAGGTCAACATCAGGATGCCGGTGCGAAGATCACGCATCTTGCGCCGAATACCAGCAGCCAAATCATCAGCAAGTCCATTAGCAAGGATGGTGGTCGCGCCAGCTATCGTGGATTACTGAAGGTCGTTGAAGGTGCAGATAATGTGAAGAGCAACGTGGTTTGCGATGCGCTGCTGCTCGACGATCACAGCCGTTCGGACACTTACCCTTCTATCGAGATTGATGCCAAGAACGTCACGATGGGGCACGAAGCGTCGGTCAGCAAGGTTGGTGAAGACCAACTCTTCTATCTGATGAGCCGTGGTATGAGCGAAGATGAAGCTAACGCGATGGTCGTCAACGGTTTTATTGAACCCTTGGTCAAAGAACTGCCAATGGAATATGCACTCGAACTTAACCGATTGATCCAAATTCAGCTTGAAGGCAGTATCGGCTAAGTCGATTAAGCCCCTGCCCTACTTCAACTTATAACAGGCACATCATGTGTACGTGCCTGTTTATAAAATATCCAACGAACGAGGAGTTATAGATGGTGGTAGCTGTGAAAGGACGGCGGCGTACAGATGCGCCTGCTGCGCCGAGCTATACACGGACGGATGTAGAAGCTCTTAGCGCCAAAAACAATGAACCCAAGTGGTTGCTCGAAAGCCGCTTGGCTGCATGGGAACTGTACGAAGGTATGCCCATGCCTAGTATGCAGCAAGAAGAATGGCGACGTACCGATTATCGTCACATCCATTGGGAAGATGCCGACAAAATCATCTCGGCAAATGGCGCAACCATTAATGATGTTCCGAAGGCCAACCGTGATCCACTGATTGGTGATGTACAGGGCGGCTTGTTAGCCTTTGTAGATGGTAAGGTTGTGCAATCAGACTTCGCGGATGAATTACGTAACCAAGGGATTATTTTCACGGACTTACTAACGGCATGTAAGGAAAATGAAGACCTTGTGCGCGCCAATTTGATGACAAAAGCCGTCAAACCGGGTGAAGGCAAGTTTGCGGCTTTACACGCAGCACTTTGGACTCATGGGGTTTTTGTTTATATCCCCAAGAATAAAGTGGCTGAAATACCCCTGCATGTGGTGATGTATAACACTCATCAAGGGGCAAGCCTCGGTCACATACTGGTAGTCGTTGAGGAAAATGCTCAAGCAACTATTGTTGTTGATTATGCTTCCGCAGACGGCACAACCGACTCCGCTTATATCGGTGCGACCGAACTGCTGGTCGGGGATGCGGCGAACTTGACTTATGTTGCGCTGCAAGATTGGAACCGGCAAACCTACGAATTCAGCCATCAACGGGCACGAGTCGGACGGGATGCCAACCTCGATTGGATCGTAGGGACAATGGGCGGCAAGTTGATTAAAGCCTATCTGGAAATTGAACTAGACGGTAAGGGCGCGAATGGGCGCATGTCCGGCTTTTTCTTTGCGGATGGTGAGCAGCTATTCGACCACGATACCCAGCAGAATCATAATGCGCCAGTGACCACCTCAGATTTGCTGTTCAAGGGCGCGGCCAAAGATACGGCGCGTACTGTGTGGCAAGGGATGATTAAATCCTTGCCGAAGATGCAGAAAATCGACGGTTATCAGGCCAGCCGCAATTTGATGTTGAGTGACGATGTGCGTATGGATGGTATTCCCGGTCTCGAAATTGAAGCCGATGACGTGAAATGTTCGCACGCGGCTACATTTGGTACGCTCGAAAAAGAGCCCATTTTTTACCTGATGAGCCGAGGCATTGAGCGCCCAACAGCCGAACTCATGGTGATTGATGGTTTCTTCGACGAACTACTAGCACGCATTCCATTTGAACGAGTGCGTGAACGCTTGCAAGCTGCGATGGAAACAAAGATCGTCGGATCGAAAATCGTCGTCTAAGGTCAATTGTAGAACCAATTTCAAAATAAAAGGCGCTTCCTTAACCCGGATATGCGCCTTTTTGTTAGGCTAAGGAAATGGAAGGCAAATGAACATGATAACCGCGCGAACAACGACAGAGTACGATGTCGAAGCCGTTCGATCCGACTTCCCGATACTGAGGCAAATGCACAGCGATAATGTACCGTTAGTGTACCTCGATAATGCAGCGACCAGCCAAAAACCTGCTAGCGTGATTGAGGCGATTGACACTTACTATCGGGAATATAACGCCAACGTCCATCGTGGTATCCATAAACTTAGTGAACAAGCGACAAGTGCCTATGAAGAAGCACGGCTGAAAGTTCGCAAGTTCATTAATGCTGCGAGCAAACGCGAAATTCTGTTTACGCGCGGGACTACCGAGAGTATCAATCTGGTGGCACAAACGTGGGGACGTGCAAATCTCAAAGCAGGTGATGTAGTAATTTCGACGGTCATGGAGCATCATTCGAATATCGTGCCGTGGCAGATTTTGGCCGCGGAAAAAGGATTTACGATCCGTTACGTGCCTGTGCTGCCAGATGGAACACTTGACCTCGATTATCTGGGTGAAGTGCTTAGCAAAGAACCTGTCAAACTGGTTACATTGATGCATGTTTCGAATGTACTCGGCACGATCAATCCGATTGAAGACGTGATCGCAAAGGCGCATAAGGTTGGTGCGTTAGTGCTGGTCGATGGGGCGCAAAGCGTGCCACATATGACAATTGATGTGCAGGCATTGGATGTCGATTTCTTTGCGTTTAGCGGCCATAAAATGCTAGGGCCGACTGGAAGCGGTGTTCTATATGGCAAGCGAGCGCTGCTGGAAGCAATGCCACCGTGGATGGGTGGTGGTGATATGATTTCCAGTGTGAAGCTCACGGGCAGCACCTGGAATGACCTGCCCTACAAGTTTGAGGCGGGAACACCGGCCATCGCAGAAGCAATCGGATTGGGTTATGCAATTGATTACCTGACCCAGATTGGATTGGCTAACATTCATCAACATGAGCGCGATATAATTGGATATGCGCTTGATCGGTTACGCGAAGTGCCGGGATTAACCGTTTATGGGCCAACTGCTGATCAAAAAGGTGCGGTCGCAGCATTCACCGTCGAGGGTATCCATGCACATGATATTGCCCAACTGCTGGACTCAGAAGGGATCGCGGTGCGGGCGGGGCACCACTGCGCGATGCCTTTACATGAGCATCTGCATGTAAACGCAACAGCCCGTGCGAGTTTCTACCTGTACAATACACCTGCTGAGGTTGACGCGCTTATCACCGCTTTACACAACGCACGTAAGACCTTCCAGCTATAGGAGGTATCTATATGGACATGTATCGTGAGATCATTTTAGACCATGCGCGAACACCGCATCATCCGGGAGTACTCAACCCAGCCGACTTCGACCATGAAGAACATAACCCACTGTGCGGAGATCGACTGCATCTGACGCTGAAAGTTGATGAAAACCGGGTCATCACCGATGTGGCGTGGGATGGCGAGGGATGCGCGATCAGCCAAGCGACAGCCTCGATGTTGGGAGATGAGATTGTGGGGAAATCGCTGGATGAGATTACCCAGATCACTAAAGACGATATTTTTGAGATGGTTGGGATTCCACTGACGATTAACCGCGTCAAATGCGCTTTACTCTCGCTCAAGACGCTGATTATCGCGACGCAGAGTGTAGCCGACTGGCAGAAGATTGAGGACAAGGATGAGTAAGCGGGACAAGACCCCTGCGGCTGAATTTGTGAGTGTCACTACGGTTGATGAACTCAAACCGGGTGAACGGATGGTGGTTGAACTGGGGCGGCATTGGGTCGCAATTTTCAACGTCGATGGTACGTATTATGCAATCGATGATGTCTGTACACATGATGACGGGCCGTTGGCAGATGGTGAGCTTAGAGGCTGCGTCATTGAATGCCCACGACACGGTGCGACATTTGATATTCGGACGGGTAAGGTTTTAACACCTCCGGCGCTGATGGATGTTCAAAGTTACGATGTACAAATTCAGGGCGTGGCTATTCAAGTTAAGGCGCGTAGCGGTTAGCAGTTAGAAGAAGTAAGTTTCAAGTTAAAAGCAAAATGCAGAATATGCAATTTTGTTGCAGTTTGTGCATAATTCCCGCCGAATCGGCAGGCGGATACAAGGGAGCCAGCCGCCGAATCGACACAAGTGTGTGGGGGGACGCTCGGCTGTTGCCGCCAGTGCAGCGGTTGGCTCGGCTAAATCCGCCGCTGCATTTTTGTGCATTTGATGCAGCGGATGTACGGGAGAGTGCCGCCGCGTATTACAGTAGACAATTTTCAAAATAGTCCTGCGAGATGTTAATCTTATGGAAATGTTGATGCGATAGAGTAAAGTGAATTTCATGTTTAAGAATCATGAGATAACAATAGACATAGCAAAGGGCGGATGAGGCGTGCCTCATCCATACGATTAGGATACGCCATCTATGGGAAATGATCGTCTATCATGCTATACAACGATCAGTGATTAATCATAGCACAAATTTTCTTTTATTGGTGACTCTCCGGTATGAATCGGGTTAGGAATCAATCATGTTACCGTTAGAAAATATTTATCAAGGACGAACGCTGGTCTGGGGGCATCGTGGGGCAAGGGCTTATGCGCCGATGAATACGATCCCATCATTTGAACTGGCGCTCAAACGAGGCGCGGATGGCGTAGAACTAGATACGCATCTCACCAAAGATGGGAAGTTGATCGTGCTGCACGACTTTACGGTCGATAGCACAACTGACGGCAAAGGTCTGGCAAAAGATCTGACATTGGCGGAGATCAAAGCGCTGGATGCAGGCAGCACCTTCAGCCCTGAGTATAAGGGAACCCGCATCCCGACCTTGGATGAAGTTTTTGAGGCTGTAGGTAAAAAGCTGTTCATCAATGTCGAGATCAAATCTGAATCGCAAGAAACGGATGGGGTTGAACAGGCGGTTGCGGATTGCATCACCCGACATAACCTGACTCAAAGCGTGATTATTTCCTCTTTCAATCCGCTGGCTTTGAAGCGCTACCGAGCCATACAACCTGAAGTGCCGATTGGATACTTATATTCACCGGATTACAACTTCAGTTCGCAAATGGAAGGTTTTCCGCACGAAGCGCGACATCCACAAGATCAGATGATTGACGCGGCTTATATGGATTGGGCAAAACAACACAATTTCCGCGTTAATACATGGACGGTGAATGATCCTGTACGAGCGACAACACTGCATAAACTTGGTGTGGATGCCATTATCACGGATAAACCGGATGTGATTATCGAGGCCGTGCGTGGGACAAGTCGCTAACGGCTGGTGGAAGCTGGTTCGATTTGGCTTCCGACTGCTGTATAACGAAATGGCCTTTATGTATGACACCGTTAGCAGTGTCGTCTCGCTGGGGGCATGGCGCTGCTGGCAACGGGCAGCACTTGGTTATCTTGAAGCCCAACAAGGTGACATGATACTCGAATTAGCACATGGAACGGGTAACTTGCAACTCGATTTAATTGAAGCAGGTTACCAGACCATCGGCTATGACTTGTCGCCTTATATGGGGCGAATTGCAAAGGCTAAGCTCCAGCGACAGGGGGCAACTGCGCGGCTTGTACGTGGCAAAGCGCAACAACTGCCCTTCCCTACCCAGACATTCAAAGCGGTCATCAGCACCTTCCCAACCGATTTTATTTTTGCACCGGAAACGCTGCGAGAGATTAACCGCATATTGCGCGACGATGGGCAACTGCTCATTGTGCCAAACAGTGTCCTTACAGGCGGAGGGGCGGCAGAAGCAGGGATGGAATGGTTGTACCGAATCACTGGACAACGCGGCGACCATCATCCACAAATCGCGCCATTTTTTGAGCCCTATGGATTCGAAGCAAATCTCTTTGAAGAACGCTGTCCGCGCAGTATCGCGCAAGTGATCGTCGCGCGGAAAAAGGCCTAGCTTCCAGCGAATCGTTCTGATATACTAATCCCCATTATGGTGCCAGTAGCTCAACGGCAGAGCGCTGGGTTGTGGTCCTAGATGTTGTGGGTTCAAATCCCATCTGGCACCCATTGATTTAAAACGAAATTCGATCTCAATGAACGAGCCTTGTGCGAGATGCAAAGGCTCTTTTTATTTCCTAACTCGTCCAAAAGCTATCGCCGTTCAGCAATCAATTTGAGTATAGACTAGGTGTAGATGAGTAAAGGGAAATGCATATGTTTTCATTCCATCTCCTGATGGGTAAGTTGACATTCTTCTTTTTAAGCAGTTTGCTTTTGCTTCATCCTGAAGCGAGACAGGCTGACTTACCGATTCCGATTGATCCAAAAGAGATATTCACGTCATCTAACGCTGTAAAGATTGTCGAAACTTTGCCGCTGTATGTGGCTGACCAAAAGCAAGTTAGCTTTTACAACTATGAAAAGCAGCAATGGTTTACCTACCTTTACCCGAAATTTCCATTGGCGCAGCGGGAAATCCCAACAGCCTATTTCACCGAAAATCCTGATGGCAGTTATATGCTAAAAGTGGATTATTACATTCCATGTACTGACAACTGTGAGGTCGCAGGAGGTGAAGGTGATATTGACTTTACACCGCCGCGCGCAGCCTTTACCCGAGAACGCTGGCATTTTGAACTGACCACCGGCCAATTCACACCGTTCGAGACTATATGCGGCGATTACGCCCGTGCTATCAAAGGCGAAGGTGAGTGGGTTGTGGCTACATCCAATAGTAAGCTATATCTCTGCAATACGGAGACAGGGCAAAGCAGCAAGCCATTGCCAGCAATTGAAGGGGTCTCTGCACCAGCCATCTTACGCTATCCGGCGCTGTCTGCGGATGGGCATAAACTGGCATTCACATTCTATTATTTGACATCGGTTTGGGTTTATGATTTCCAGCAAAACAAGCTGATCCCGCTGGGCAGTATGTCGACCTCAGCTATCTTCACACCTCTCGATTATCCTGTAATTGATTGGATCGATAATGAACGTATTGTCATTGAGGGTGCCACCAACAATTACGGGGGAGACGAGTATTATCTGTATGCGGCAGACGCGAGCGTTGAAGATAATTTAGAACTCTTTTATCATCGCTTTGTCCCTTATTTGTCCAAACTGACTAATCCAACTCGTTTCATGTGGATTGGTGATTCGTTGGAAGCCGAAAGTCCAGAAGCTACACCCGACCAAACGCAAGAATGTACATTTCACGAATTTAATCCACTTACTAAAAAAGATATGGCTTATCAGATTGCTGATGTTTGTTCGCAGGGGCTAATCATTACTGACGGCAGTAATGATCGACTTACGCTCAACTACCCACACGAATCCAATACGCCGCAATCCATTATTCGATTTAACCGAAAAACAGGGTTCCATCAGGAAATTCCGGTTGAAAACTTACTAGGGTTAGGCGAGGTTTCACCAGATGGGCATTATGTCGTGGTGAGTATCGATCAAGGACAACAAGATTTTCAGGTAGCAGTTCTTGACCTGCAAACGAACATGCGTTTAAAACCATTTTATCCGACACCTAAGCAATATAATTATGTGGAATGGATCGGAAACCATACTTTCCGACAAAGTTTAGGGGAACCCAACAGCACTAACCTCTACTCGATTTCCAACAGTGGTGTATCGGTTCAAAGTGGTGATTTTTCTTATGCGAGCGGTGGTGCTTCACCCGATAAGCGCTTTTTGCTTTACGCAAGTAATCACGGGACAATCGATATTTTGAATATCGACACTTTTCAATCTATGACTATTGCCCAAATACCGAATGGGATAACGATTGGAGCCGTTTGGGGCAGCGACGGCCTGATTAATATTTCAGCATCTCAGGGCGATTATGACGCGAAGACGCTTGGGCGTTGGCGAGTCAAATTCAACGGGTAAAATCAAAAACGGATCGCCTGATGGCTGATCCGTTTTCATTACTGGCGATGGGACTTTTTATACTAGACCGGGAAAGAAGTCGGTTTTGATATGATCGCGGCTAATTCCCAAGCTGAGCAGCATGTCCTGTACCGAAGTAACCATCGCGTTCGGGCCGGATACGTAGAAAAGGCACTTTCCATAGTCGGGAACATTCTCGCGCAACATACGTTTATCCACGTAACCAACTTTACCCTTCCATGTGGGCGGAACTTGTGAGGCATCCGTCAGGGTATAGACTGTTTTGATACCGAGCTTTTGGCGTGCTTTATCGAATACATCTTTGTAAACGATTTCGTCCTCATGACGATTGATGTAGAAAATCACGAGGTCGCGGCGCTGGTTGATGTCGAGCAGGTGTTGGATCATGCTTCTGAAGGGAGTCACGCCGATGCCACCTGCAATCAACACACACTTTTGATTAATGCCGCGCGGCAAGACAAAGTCACCCGCTAACTGGCCGGCTACGATTTCACTGTCCTTTTCCATCGCCAGCATGGAGCGTTTATAGCTGCTGGATTGGTTGTAGAACTTTACACCCAAGCGCAAGTTATCCTCGTTGGGTGAAGATGCCAAGGTGAAATAGCGGCGATTGCCACGACTATCGGGATAATCATGGCCGAGCGTCCATTCCATGTACTGGCCGGGGGCAAAGGCCAACTTCTTGGATGGGGTAAAGATAAAGTCATAAATGTCCGGCGCAATCTGCACTTTTTCTTTCAGTTTGAGGACAATTTTGGCCTTCGGGCTGACGAGATATGAGAAAACGTTGCCGATCAGGATGGCTAATTCCGGTGTGAAATAGAGCGAACCAAAGTGTAATTGAGGCGCAAAAAATACGCCGACAATCGCGCCATAGATCATTTGTAGAGGTCGTGTGGGCGGTGTTGTGAGCGGCTCGGTTAGGATGACAAATCCGAAAAATAGCAGTGGCGAACTGAGGAAGGTTAACTGAAGGGTTGTCAGCAAATTGTCGTGCTGCAAGGCTGAAAAGCCCATGATAGTGACTAAAGAAGCGAATAGAAAGACGAATAACAGGCCGAAGCGACGAATTTTACGCACGAGAAGCAAGCCGCCGAGCAAGACAAAGGGCAACATAGGCAGCGTGCCAACCCACCATGTTGCAGCTTGATCAATAGTAAGTGCGGTAATGGCTACGGCCAAAGCCGCCGGATTGAATAGGTGCTTGCGATTAATGGCAAGGATAAATTTAGAAGCCATCGCCAAAACTGATACCCACAGCAGGAAATACATGTCGGGCATGGATTTCAGTGGTGTGATGGGCGTGATAATCAGCGCCAAAATGAGCGCCGTTATGTAAACGGACTCCGTGTTGGTCGGCGCGGCAAAGGTCATCGCAAAGATAGTGTTTGTGACCCAACACGCGGCAAATAGAAAGGCGGTGGTAAAAAGCAGCGATATGGGGCTAAATGCTAGCATTCCCAGCGCGCTCATCACTCCTGCTGCGCCGAGCAAGACGAGCAGATAGTAAAGGATAAGCCTATACATGGTAACGCGATCAAGGAGTCGATCAATTGACTTAATCATGGGTTGTGTACCTATCGAAACCAGATGTGAAGGTGGCTTGGCCTGAGTCGTCGATCATATAACCTTCAAGGCCATCACGATGCGCGATGAAATCGATCCCTGCCCCACCCATTGCAAAAGCCGCGGTAGCAAAGCGATCCGCTTCATAGACGTTCGGGCCGATCACTGTCAAGCTGACAATATCGGATACATTTTCACCCAAGGGGTTATAGATATGATCGCCCCGGATGTAATTACCAGAGGTCGCAATGCCACAGTTATTGAGTGAAAGCACTTTGACAATCTGATTGATGTTGAATGGATTGCGAATGCCCGTGCGCCAAGCTTGACCGTGTTCATTTTTACCAGCCAACTGAACATCACCACCTGCGTCGACATAGTAATTTTCAAAACCTTGTTTACGCAGAAGTTCAGCCGCATTGAAAATGGCCCAACCTTTCACCAAGCCTGATGGGTCATACCAACCTTCATGCTCGATGTTGAAAAAGCCATTGGTTTCACGGCGCGTATTCTCGGACAGCTTAAAGACGGTTCTCATATCCGCACTGGAACGCTTCACCGATAACAAACCTTGATTGATGCGGGAAATCTCACTGTTGGGTTTATAGGTGCTGAATTTCTCATCGATATACTGGAAATAATCGTACACCGAGTCTAATGTGGCGGCGGTGGCTGATGCGTCAACCACCTCCACCGTGACAGGCATACCCATTAGGATTCGTGTTTGCTTCATGGTTACGTATGTGCTTGATCTAGAGCCGATTGGAGTGATTGGGCAAATGCTTGGCTGGTAAAAGTCGCACCGGAAATCAAATCGACATTGGCGTTCTGAACCTGAACAGCTTCCTGTGTGAGCCAAGGCATCGCTTGTGAATTGATTTCGCGTGATGTGCGGCGATCTTTCGGATAATCCAAGAATTGAACGTCGGTAATCTTACCACCCTGAACGATGGCTTCTACCTGAACGTTGCCATAGTAAGCATCAACTACCGGACCATCATAGGTGCCATCTTTATATTGACCTGCGGGTGTGGCCGTTGGAGCTGGCAGTGGCGTTGGGGGGATGTCCGTCGGTACATCGGTTGGGATGTCAGTTGGAATATCCGTGGGAATGTTGGTGGGAACATCTGTAGGGACATCAGTTGGAATTCTAGCGACCGTTGACTTCGGTTCAGTCACGATTATGGGGCTAGAGGTAGTCAGTTGCAGTCGGCTGGTTGGAACAGTGGTTGACTTACTCAGCACCAGCGAGTCAGGTTTTTGTGCCAAAACCGGCAGCGAGGTTGGAACACCGTTTGTGTTGCCATCTGCGTTATCAATACGATCACGAATAGCATAAGCAACAAAGGTAAATACCACAAAGAACGAAAGCAGAAACTTTCTCAAGGCTACAGCAAAACGAGGTTTGGATGACGATGTTGTTTTAGACATGAAAGATACCCTTCTCCCTTAACATAAAATCAGTATAGGGTATGGGCGAGATTGTACGTTAAATCAAGTTTTGAAGTACCTTAAATTCTCCTTAAATCCGGCGAACTTAAAAAACTACAATGTGTTCTGTAACTGATTGAAGTATGAAGTTTGGAAGCGTTTTTAAATGGGGCGGCGAATGTTCACGTGTTTGCGCCTCAGTACCAAGCGGAGGCCAATCCGAGTGGGTTTCAATGACGGAGCGGGCAGCGATTCTACCGTTTCAACAATGGGTTCGGGGGTTATAACACGATTGATTTCCTGCGTTTGGCTGGGGCGAGGCAATCCGAAAAGTTCGAAAACACTCATTTCGCCAGTTGCCATCTTCACGGTATCCAAACCGGATGTTACCGATGAGGGTTCAAATTTGGCAGGTTGAGGTGGAGCCACTTCAACAGGATCGGAGGGTTTAATGGAAACTGATTCAGTGGTCGCCAATGATGGTGGAACCACTGGCTGCATTTCTTGAGTGGCGCGCCGAGTTGTTGGAACAGAATCCGACTCAAAACGCTTTTCCTCATAACGCGGCACAAAATCCCGCGCATCAGGCAATTTTTCAACTGGAAGCGGATAGACAACGGGTTCAATCATACCTGTATCAGGATCATCACCAGTCTGCGATACGATAGACTCGCTTTGAGATACGGGTTCCTCATGCACAGGAGGAGAATCTAATTTTACGGGCGCACGAGGACGTGTATCATCGGCTGAAATAGGCGGTTCAACAATCTGCGAGGCAAAAGACGGAGCCGATGCTGGCTCTTCGGTTTCCGGTTTTGCAGGTGTATGACGTGGGCGATACTGCGTGCGCGATTCGTAATCGGGGGCATCACGCATGAGGGACTTCACCTCGCGCGGTTTGTCATCGGGCATCACTTTTTGGATAACCTTCCAGAGGCTTTTGAGGCTATCCACCATCGCGCTTTCAAATTGGCGCTTTAGACCAACAGCATTACGCACGCCTGCCAGCATACCGCTGGTTTCATAGGTTAGAGTCCATTGGACGACAGTGCCTTCGGCTATTTCTTGAAGGCGAATACGTCCTTTACTTTCGCGGAAGGGCGTACCATCAACAAAGGTATATTCATAACCGAGACCGTCATACCAAGCAGTAACTTCGGCGACGTAGGAATGTCCACCGGAAGTGGTATAACGCCAGCGGACACCTGCACCTGTTGTTTTGGTTGTCAAAATAGAAACGGATTTACAATCCACTTGCCACGCGGAATTTTGAGAAAGATCGCTCAGAAATTCCCATATCTTTTCCGGTGATTTTGGAATTAAAATGCGGTGGTCTAGAATGGTCATCAGCAATAATATTGTGTAATACGGTTTGAATGTTAGTCGTTCGAATTTATGTTACACTACTCACTTGGAATTGTACCATAGTCCGTTAAAACGGAACAATTCAATAGGTAAGGCGCTATTCGTGTTTGGACCAACGACCATTTTCGGGTTTATTTTAGCTACTTTATTTGGCGCGGCCTTTCACATTTTTGTGGGGGGTGATGCGCGACGGCTAGCCCTATTCTTATTAGCAGGATGGGTGGGCTTCGGTTTAGGTCATTTGGTGGGTGTAATTTTTTCAATAAACGTATTTAATATAGGCACGCTGCATATCGCGACAGCCGTGCTGGGGGCTGTAATGGCTTTGGTTTCTGCCCATGTGTTAACGACAGATAAAAACAGAAACCGCTCAATACAATGAAGGTTATTCATGTCACAAAACGTTCAATCAACTGCGGTTGTACCTCCGGCTGAAACTGAAAAGAAGTCAAAGTGGACTATTCAGCGTGTGGTCTTCCTAAGCGCAGGGATATTAGGCGCTGTCATCGCGATTATCTTTGTCGTTGGGCTATTACTCGCATTTTCCGGTCAACTGGAAGTTACGGCGTTACGCATACAGTATATCCGCAACATTTTCATGGTTGTGCTTGGATTTGAAGGCATTTTAATCATCGGGTCAATTGCTGTGCTTATCGTACAAATCACACGGCTCGTCAATATGCTAAAACGTGATGTCAAGCCGGTGCTAACGACCGCCCAAGAAACGGTTAATACGGCTAAAGGCACAGTGGAATTTGTCGGTGACAACGCGGTGCGACCAATTATCCGTGCGAGTGCTTTTATGAGCGGCGTAGGTGTCGTTCTGCGTGATGTAGGCGGTATCCGTCGTGCAATACGGCGTACCAAGCAAAATGGGCAAAAATCATGAAGAATAACCAAGATAACAATCTCGATAGTGGGATGCTGCTAGGCGGTTTTATCATTGGGCTGATTGTCGGCGGGATAGCAGCACTATTCCGTACGCCGCGCAGTGGTAATGATGTGCGGCAGCAATTGGTCGAGAGCGGGGATAATCTCAGGGGAAAGATAGAATCGGTTATTGTGAGCGATCCTGTTGCTGAAAGCATGGCCGAAGGAAAAGCGGCTGCGCGTCGCCGCCGGATCGAACTTGGGTTCAATGACTAGCGCATAGCAGCGTAAGGGCATTCGAAATCGACGTGAGGACGTCCCCTGCAACTACACTGCGGCTATTGCCAAGTGCCTCAGCCGCAAGATTACCAGCGAGTCCATGAACATATCCGCCTAATATAGCGGCCTCATAGGGCTTAACACCCTGCCCTAACATGCCTGTGATTAGTCCGGCCAAGACATCTCCGGTGCCAGCCGTGGAGAGCGCATCGGATTTAAACGGCAAGGCTATTATGCGACCATCAGGACTGGCGATCAGAGTATGAGCGCCTTTTAATACCAGATTGACTTTCCATTCTGCTGCTTTTTCGGCAGCAATCTTCCAACGGTTGGCCTGTACATCAGCAGTTGATGACTTGGCAAGGCGTGCCATTTCGCCGGGATGCGGGGTAATAACGGTTTCAGGCGGCAGTAACTTCCACCACGAATCAACTTCACTCAATATGTTCAGCGCATCGGCATCAATAACGAGCGGCGGCAATTTTTCCTGCTTTAGCAACTTCAATAGAAAATCCGCAGTTGCTTTGTGTCTACCCCAGCCCGGCCCAACGAGCAGCGCAGTATAGGTATCTACCTGTGCCATGAAATCCTTGATCGCATTCGGTGAGAAAGAACCGTTGGTTTCAGGCAATGAAATCCACGTGGGTTCAAGTAGATGACCACTTAGATTGGATACAACCGAATGTGGGGCAGCCACCGTGACCAGACCCGTCCCAGATCGAAAGGCCGACATCGATGTTAAACCCGCCGCACCGATATAATTGACTGATCCGGCGAGAACCATCACTTTGCCGAATGTGCCTTTGTTAGCATTCACAGATCGCGCGGGCAGAAATCCAGATGCTAGAGATGCATCTGCTAAACTATAATTTTCGGCCTTTAGTTCGGGAAGGTCATCTGACAAGCCGATGGTAGCAACTGACAACTCTCCAACGATGCCAGCGGCAGGAAATTCCAGCAATCCTTTTTTGACAGCAATAAAGGTTACGGTTTCATCGGCCGGAATGGTGTTGGGGTCAAGTGCGCCTGTGTCACAATCCATACCACTGGGACAATCGACCGCAATGACGTAAGGTTTAGGGTAAGCGGTAACCTGAGCAGGTTTGGACGGGTTAATGATAATACCCTGCGGTTGTTCAGGTAATTGATGATCATTCAGTGCCTGGTTGATCGTTCGCAGGAGCTTAGCAGTATCCAAACGCAGCGGCAGCTTAAGTCCAATCCCGAAGATGGCATCTACAACAACGTCCGAACTGGCAACCATATTTCGCAGGACGCGCCCATCTCGATCATCGGCGGCGAGAGCAACAGGGAGGTTAGCATCTTGCACTGCTTTGAAATTTTCATCGTCAGCCTCACGCGGTTTAGCCAGATAAAAGCGGACTAAAGCGTGCGATTCTTCGGCAATTATTCGGCCAGCAACCAATCCATCGCCACCATTGTTGCCTGCCCCGATTAATACACTGACCCGCGCATCGGTTTTGTCGCCAAGATGATCGATCACACGCGAGGCAACAGCCCGTCCAGCGTTTTGCATCATCGTATCGTAAGGTAATCCAGTAGCATCCGCAGCAGATTCGATTTGGCGTATTCGGTCAACAGATACAACTTTAATGGTCATAGTTTACCCCTCGATATCGATGCAATGCCGAATTATAACGTGTTTTAGGAAAACAAAATCCAGCCTGGAAGCTGGATTCTGATATTCAAAAGACCTAGAGCCGTTTAGATCAATGGTCGCGATCGACCACCATATTGGCGAGTTCGACCAATTCGCGCTTTGATTGCGACTCTGGCAGTATATCGAGACAACCAATTGCTGTCTGGGCAAGTACTTTGGCTTGCACACGAGCCTCGTTAATTGCATCGCCCTTCAAAATCTTTGCTTTGATCGACACCATCGGATCGGCTTCTTCAACAACTGCTTCCGCAACCGCTGAACCATTATGTCCATTGCTGGAATAAGCCGCAGCATAGCCACGACCCTGTGCTAAATCGATGCCAGATGTTTTGCCCAGTTGAGTACTGTCGGCGGTCAAATCCAGAACGTCATCGATGATTTGGAAGGCCAGACCGACGCTATAACCGTATTGACCGAGGGCTTCAATCGACTTTTCATCCGCATGAGCGAGTTTAGCGCCTATAGAAGCGGATGCTTTGAACAGCGCGGCAGTCTTGAGGGCGATGATTTGCATATAGACTTCGCGGGTGAAATTATTGTCTTTGACGGCGGCGGCTTGAAGGGTTTCACCTTCCACCAGGGCAACAGTCGCTTCAGCCAGATCAATGTTGAGGTCTTTGTAAGGGGCCATCAACTCGTAGACCTTCGTGAAGAGAAAATCGCCGGTTAGGAGCGCAAAGGTGCGTCCCCAAAGGGCATTAACTGACGGACGACCGCGACGAACAATACCATGATCGTTGATATCGTCGTGGACGACGCTGGCCGTGTGTACGAGTTCGATGGCTGCGGCAGCCGGAGCCGCATAGCCATAATCGGTTCCACCGAAGGCGCTATACGATAACATGAGGAGACGAGGGCGCACGCGTTTACCACCTGCGTCCAGAATATGCCGGCTTGCATCCCGCAACGTCTTTACATCACTGTTGACGACCTCAAACATGATGTTTTCGACGGATTGCATTGCTTGTTGTATGGTCATTTATGGCCTACCTTTTTCGCCGGAAATAGATCGTTTGCAACTTTCAGAACAAACTAAATTTAGTATACACTGAACGATAAACAGTGTCAACGAGACCGTTCTGATTCACATTAGACGTTTAATTTATCTGCAAAACGCGTGCCCCATCAGCCGAGATTCCAGTGCAACGAGTCACATTTTTGATGTTAGCCGCATCATACCCTGCCTGCATGGCGGAGGCAACCTTTTCTGACGTTTTCTTATCATTGCAGATGGCACAAAGGGTTGGCCCTGCCCCACTGATGACCAATCCTAAGGCACCTGCTGAGTGAGCAATCTGGCGCATCTCGAATAACAACGGCATAAGATGGGCGCGGGCGGGTTCGATGACCTGATCTGCTTCCATCGCCTGCCCCATTGCAGCTAAATCGCCACGATAAATCGCATCGATAAGATGAGCAACATGGGCAGTTTGCTGAACCATCGTCTTTAAAGG
>JACDGI010000570.1 GCA_013821665.1 Anaerolineae bacterium | reverse complement strand
ATTTAATGGTGGTACTTCATAGTAATATTGGTCAAATGAACGAGACCGCTTTTTTTGGTCCTGCTGATATTTGTATTGAAGTGGTATCACCGGGAAGTGAAGATAATGACTTCGGTAAAAAATTTGTCGAGTATGAAAAAGGCGGTGTAAAAGAATATTGGATTGTCGACTCTTTCAGAAAAGAATCTCGTTTTTACCGCTTGGGTGAAAACGGTATCTATATCTCGCAATCCATCGATGCTAATGGCGACTATACAACACCATTGCTACCGGATTTACGATTGAACATAGCCACGCTCTGGCAATCCCCATTGCCGGATGTTCTAGTACTTGGTGAAAACGTCAAAGCAATGCTTAAGTGAGTAGTATGTCTATTCTGAATCAGTTAGCCTCGGCACGTGAACGCTCTGACGAAGTACCTAACCAACTCCTCGCCAAAACGATTGCGGCTTCGGATGATAAAACAGCGGTTCAAGAGTTAGTGGATAACCTCGCCAATAAGAACAAAGACATCCAGAGCGATTGCATCAAAGTGTTGTATGAAATTGGCGCGATCCAACCTCAATTGATTGCGGGTTATGTAGACACTTTTGTCGGGTTGCTCACAAGTCGCAATAACCGATTGGTGTGGGGAGCGATGACCGCGTTAGGGGCAGTTGCCGCTGTCGAAACCAAAACGATTTCAAAACATGTTGACGTGATTATTCAGGCCACTGATAAAGGGTCGGTCATCACACAGGATTGGGGAATCCGCGTGTTGGCGACGTTGAGCGCCAAAGATCAAACGGCTGCCAAGAAAATAGCGCCATTCTTGACTCAATTTTTGCAAGACTGCCCTGCCAAAGATATGCCGCGCCATGCCGAAAGCATTTTTCCTGCGCTGAACAGCAGCAACAAGAAACCAATTTTAGACGTGCTGGAAAATCGACTTCCTGATCTCAAACCGCCGCAAACTAAGCGTGTGAACAACCTCATTAAACAAATTAAAAATTAGGATTGATAACCACCAATAGTTATTATGGCTTTGGTTTAATATAGGTTTGTCGGCAAACTATTTTCTAACGATCCCCCCAACCGCGCAAGCCCAATCCTCACTCATAAAGTTAGCGCCAACAGCCTCAAAGAGTTACAAAATGTTCTTCCAAAATGTAACCCATTCTTCACCTGAGTCTTTTATACTGTTCATCAGGACGATTTGTATTGCTCCCTCCATCGCTGTGCGAAGCCTCCTGTGGATACGGGCGACCAGCACTGATCGCAAGGTAGCGGATGTAGATTGGGGGCTCTGCTGCAAATGTTACAAAAAACGACTTGTCGCAACAGCAACAACAGCATCAACTGCAACATTTGACCGCTGGTTATCGACTGAAAGCTGACGACTGGTGACTTCTTGGCAAAGTTGGCGGCTATAGTCCACTTGTGGGGCGGCAATCCCCTCGGACACTACCGACATAAGATCATCGAGTGACAGCTCCGAACTGACGACATGACCGACACAAAATGGCAATTCAGCGGAAAGTTCTCAAAATTGGTCGTTTGGTTTACTCGGCAAACTTGAAGGTTGCATCGCTTGTGCGACAGCAACCGCACTGAGTTGACCGATCCAGACGGCCAGTTCTTCGGCGGTGCAAGGGATATTGTTTTCCACCCACCACAAAATCGCGCCGATGCCAGCACCAGACATCGATCTCAACTGCAATTCGATTACTGAACCTTTTTTACATTGTGTTTTAGTAATCTCGGTCACATGAATACGAAAGCGATTTTCCACCTTTTGACGCAGACGCTCGCTTACGAGTGGATGACCATCCGTGCTGAGCATGATGCGATAGAACTCACTAAAGGTTTGGATGTGGTTCAGCAG
The DNA here is from genome assembly GCA_013821665.1 of Anaerolineae bacterium. GTDB lineage: Bacteria > Chloroflexota > Anaerolineae > Aggregatilineales > Phototrophicaceae > CFX2. The sequence goes on along the minus strand of JACDGI010000570.1, from coordinate 3,536 downwards.
TTTAATTAAGCCGGATAGTATTCCTTCTTGATCTTCTTCATCAATCTCATCGTTTTGGAAAATTACGCCGGTCACGTCATCCATATACTTGGAAAGTAAGTCGTCCTTATCCAAGTAATGACGATAATAGGTCGAACGGTTGATACCCGCGCGATCCACAATATTCTGGACACTAATGCGGTTATAGCCCTTTTCAACCGTCAGATTAATAAGCGCTTCTTGAATGATTTTGCGCGTCCGGCGCACCCGTGAATCGTCGGTGTTTTGTTGTTGTGTCGTCATCAGCTATTCGTATCGGTTTTCACTGGAAGAGCCGGACGACGAAGCGAGAATCCCAAACTGGCGGTGCTGAGGTCGCCCACCCATATGGCAAGTTCCTCGGCGCTGCACGGCATATTATTTTCTACCCACCACGAAATGGCCCCAATACCCGCACACGAGATATAGGTGAGGCGCATATCCAAGGGTGATTTGGCTGGCGTGGGCACAATACCGGGATGTGTGAGTAAATAGCGGAAGCGATCCTCGGCATTCCGGCGCAAGCGGTCGGTCACAATTGGGTGACCATGCTCACTGAGCATGACACGGTAGAAATCGCTGTGTTGGGCAATGTGGCGCAGCAGTTTGATTAAACCAGTGGGGACTTCTTTCTTGCCGGGGGGAGTCCGGTCTACAGCATCGTCATCTTCGGCAGTTAAAGCAGTGACTTCATCCATATATTGGGTAAGCAGATCATCTTTATCAAGATAGTGGCGGTAAAAGGTCGAGCGGTTGACCATCGCACGGTCGGCAATATCTTGCACTGTTATGTTGGGATAACCCTTCTCGACACTGAGTTCGAGCAACGCTTCTTGGATCATTTTGCGCGTCCGGCGAATGCGTAGATCTTCTAAAACCTCGGTGTTTTGCACCAATTTCGCCTCTTCTGTTGCATATGCAACGAATCGCTTTTCTTTGATGGTTGACGCTTTATTCTATAACGCATAGTGTTGGTTATGCAACGTTGTGATGCGCGTTTTGTTCTAACGCTAGTGTAACAAACAAGGGGACTAACATCATGGGATTTGACCATAAAACAGCAGCTATTCAACAACTTGAAAAGCAAATCAAAGGCCGTGTTCTGACACCGGATGACACGGATTATCAACAAATTGGTCAGGCACATAATTTGTCGATTGTTCATCATCCAGCATTGATTTTGATACCGGAAAATTCGCAGGATGTGGTGGCCGGAATGCGCTTTGCCCGTGCCGAGGAGTTAACAGTTGGCGTGCAGACTACCGGACATGGCATTTACTTCCCGATTGAAGGTGGCCTGTTGATTCTATCCTCGGAGATGCACAAAGTAACGGCCAATATTGAAGCTAAGACGGTTCAAGTGGAAGCGGGCGCGATCTGGCAAAACGTGCTGGATGTGATTACGCCGCACGGCTTAGCACCCCTGCTGGGTTCATCACCGCATGTGGGTGTGGTTGGTTATACCTTGGGCGGGGGCGTTGGTTATCTGGGACGCAAATATGGTTTTGCTGCCGACAGTGTTCGTTGGATTGAGTTGGTCACAGCCGAGGGTGAACTCATCCGAGCAAGCGCTACCGAACACAGCGATTTGTTCTGGGGATTGCGCGGTGGAGGTGGGAACTTCGGTGTGATCACGGCGATGGAATTTTGCGTGTATCCGGTGGCAACACTTTACGGCGGGAATATGCAATATCCGGGCGAGGTAGCAACGGAGGCCATGCGCTTCTACCGGGATTGGATTAAGACACTGCCCGACGAGATGACCACATCCTTGGCGATTTTGAAGTTTCCGGTTGTCGACTTACTTCCTCCAGCGATGCGTGGTACCACTCAAGTTTTAGTTCGCGCGGCTTATATCGGTGATCCACAAAAAGGTGCCGAGTTGGTTCAGCCGTGGTTGGATTGGCGCAAACCGGCTTCCAATACCATGCGCGTCATGCCATTTACCGAAGTGGCAACCATCAGCAATGATCCGACGGCTCCGACAGCCACCTACGGAACCAATATGCACTTTGACGAACTGAGTGATGAGGCCATTGACATCATTGTGCGACGGGCAACTGACCCCAAAACGGTGATTATCGCCAATGAACTACGACATGTGGGCGGCACAATCAGCCGCGTTCCTGCTGATAGTAACGCGATTGCTAATCGGGATACGCAAATCTTCTTCGGCATCGGTACACCGGTACTTGATTCCAAGACGCTGCCACAGATTCAATCGCATATGCACCAAACCCGCGCTGAATTACAGCCGTATCTGCACCAAGGTGCATACTTCAATTTGATGGCTGGGCCGGAAGCAGCGGAACAATCGAAGAATGGATACGGCAACGCGCATCATGAGCGCTTGTTAGCCCTTAAAAAAAAGTACGATCCAGAGAATATCTTCCGCTATGGTATTCCGTTAGTGACGGAAGACATTAAAGTGTAGTCAGCAGAGGAAAAAACGTGGTAGAGATTGCGAGGACGGTCACTTGGCCGTCCTACAATCTTGTGACGTGGAGTTTGCCACCAGCATTTTGCAATTCGTTGGCGCGGGATTCTGGTAGTACCACCACTTGAGACTCATCACGATACTCAAGCGCGAGTGTGGTAAAGGGAAAGAATTTGCTGCCGAGCCAGCGGCGATCCAATAACTCAATGGCTTCGGTGAGGATGAGGGCTTCGACAATCTGCCAAGCATCAGCGGTTTTGTAGGGGTAAGCCAAAACGACCTGCGAGTCACCTTGAACCTTCGGGATTCGTCGTCGTCCAAACGTTGGCTTGTGATTGGCTTCGCCCTGAATGGGTTGTGGATAACGGCTGAACCGTGCTTTCAAAGCATCCAGATATTCACCCGGCTGCATAATGTCCACAACCGCTTTACGAATGCCGCCGCGTCCACTTTCATCTTTTAAACCGGTGACGTTGACATCAGCTAAGGCAATACGACTATCCGGCAGCGGAAATGACTTCAACGAATGCGCATCAACATAAATATCCGCACCCCAACCTTGACCGCGTGGCATGGCACTACGCCACACGGTTTTGAGGGTGTCGTCATTAAAGCCGTTGGTTGGCGAGGTGATGTTATAACCGCGCTTGTGACCCTCGAAGACGTACTCCAACACCAATTGACGCATCGTTTAGTGCCGCCGTTTTATTTCTCACCGGCAGGACGCAGGGTGTTGATAAACTTCTTCATGAATTCGGTTACGCCACGATTGGAGGTTATGCTGCCTTCAGCGATTTCCCACTTGTAACCTAAGCGCTCGGCCTGACTCTTGAGGCGCTTCTGCTCGTTTTTGTAGTTCTGCATGATCTCGTCAAGTGTGGTGTCGTCACCCCATACATCTGACTTGTTGACGAGGATATAAAAGGCCTTCAATGATTTGGCGGCAACGGGTTCATCGTCGATCATCTGCAAGACAAAGTTCAACGCGTCCTTCTGCAAAAACGGATCGGTTTGGTCGAGCATGAACAAGATGCCGTTGGGACGCGCACCCCGAAACAATTCAATCCAGTCGGTTTCCCAC
>JACDGI010000569.1 GCA_013821665.1 Anaerolineae bacterium | reverse complement strand
AGCATCATTTCGCTTTTGGCACTGCCGCCGCCGCCGCCACTGCCGCCATAAAATGATTGACCTGTATCCTTTACCGCTGCCAATCTTGGCAACAAAACCTACTTTGCCAGTCCGCTTCAGCGCCCTTTCTTGACTCAGGCGGAGGCTTGAGCCTCTGACGAAACTGACACTGAGTGCGAAGCCTACCTTTAGGTACGACAATAGCGACACAAAACCGCATTCGAATAATGTTTGAGCTGATGACTGGCGACTGAAGACTATAAACTAAAAAAAGGATGCCTTAGCACCCTTCTTCTAGCTGTAACTTCCAACTTGAAACTTCTAACTGCTTACGTCGAAGCCCACAACATCCCGCGCGTCATCAAGGTGATGACCGGCTCCATCGTCACCACATCGGGACGGTGACCGAGGCTGCTGTAAAACACGCGACCTTTGCCCCAGCTTTTCGTCCACACCACCGGCATCACGGTTGAGCCGAAACGCGTGGTCGCCAGCACGGTATTCGCCGGATCAACATGCATGTAATACTGCTCGGTCGTCACTTCAAAGGTATTCAACCCCTCGGTGATCGGGCTTTTCTCGCCGTCGAAAAGCACGCTGTAGTGGGCAGTATCATTACCGGGATGGGCTACCCATTGTCCGCCGGTCATGTACTGCCAGTCGCACTCATTACGGAAGCTGTCGCACATGCCACCGTGCAAACCTGCCAGCCCAACGCCGCTCTCGACTGCCGCCAGTACCGGTTTAAGCTGTTCCGGCTTGATTTGACCCATCGTCCACATCGGCACAATCAGGTTAAATTCCGTCAGAGGCAAATCACGATAAGCGTCCAAGGTATCGCTAATCGTCACATCAAAATCATTCTTCCGCAGTTGACCGGCCAAAATATCCGAAATCTCTTTCGGATGATGCCCGTCCCAACCACCCTGCACAATCAAAGCTTTTTTCATAATAGGAGTTCACCTTTTAAAACCGTTACCGCACTGCCACCTACTTTAACAGTTTCGATGTCATCCCGCGACCCGACAATCTCCACAGTGGCCTTACCCGGTCGCTGTATCCAATGCCCTTGCTCGGCGACAAATTGCTTCTGCTCAATTATCCCATAGTGATATAGATAGGCCGCCATGCCGCCGGTTGCCGATCCCGTAAATGGATCTTCCAGTGTTGGCCCCACATGCCGCGCAAAGGTTTGCCCCTCACTCGTCACACCCTGCGCACAAAACAGATGTGGACTGAACCAATCGCCACTTTCCCGCAGTTGATTAAACAGCGGCGCGTTAACCTGCACCCGTCGCAGTGTATCCAAATCCGGCACTGGAATCATGAGTTGTGGTGTTCCCGTACTGACCGTTTGGATCGAAAAACCCTTCAACACATCGTCGGCTTTTAGACCAAATGCTGGCATAATCTCGGCGGCATCATAAGTTTTCAAGAACTGTGGCTTCTTCTGGCTCATCACCACCCGCTGCACCTTGCCACCGCTGCTGTAAATCTCAATCGGAATTGGCCCGACTTTCAACTCCAGCATAATTTTCGTGATGTCGCCTGTCAGCTTCAGTCGCCCAGACTCCACCAGCGCGTAAATTGTGGCAATCGTCGGATGACCAGCCAGCGGGATTTCCTCATCGACGGTGAAATACCGCGCGGCCACATCTGCTTCTACTTTCGGCTTCTGCACGAAGGCCGTTTCCGAGAGGTTCATCTCTCTGGCGATGGCTAAGCGTTTGGCATCATCGAGATCGTCGGCCTCGAACACCACCGCGCAGGGATTTCCCCCTAACGCCACATCGGTGAAAGCATCCACCTGCATAAATGGGTAACTCGGCATGTTCGCTCCTTCTACATATCGTATAAATGCGATATGTTCTATTCTAGGGAGAATAGAGGCCGATCATAGAACCGCTAGGTACCACTTTAAAAATGAGAAATTTCCTACCGTTGGATGAGCGCTGGTTGGCACACATACGGTTTAGAGTAGAATAGGGCGGTTGAGTGAGAGGATTGCGACCATGCAAGTTCGTACCCGATCAGACGCTGAAACCAAGCATCTCCTAATACGCGGTGTGTTGATCTTTATCGGCCTCGCGCTGGCAGTCATCATTGTGCTGGCAGTGCTGGGAACCGGTCAATCCGCCGAAACCATCATCAGTATATTCTCGACGCGCTTCCTCGGAACCTTCATCGAAGCCGTTCCCTTCTTGCTACTCGGTTCGCTGGTCTCTGGCATAATCGACTCGTTTATGACCGCCGAAGACATCACCCGCTTTGTGCCGCGCAACCCGATCCTCGCTACCATCGTTGGCGCGTTTTTGGGCTTCGCTTTTCCGGTGTGCGAATGCGGTGTCGTACCCGTCGTCCGCCGCTTATTTAACAAAGGTCTGCCCATGTGGGTCGGCATTACCTTCTTGTTGGCCGCACCGGTCATTAATCCGATTGTGTTGGTCAGCACCTATGTGGCCTTTGGCTTTGGCCCTGTTTTAATCGGACGTATCGTTTTCACGGTGATCGTTTCCATTGGCGCAGGTTTGGTCTTCGCTCTGGGTGCGCGTCCACAGGATGTCCTGCAACCGCGTTCCTTGATGCCGGTTATGGGCGGCTCCGGTGAAGCGCCTTTGCTTTTCGTCAAACGCAAGCCACTGCTCGCTGGATTAGGCGATGCCATGCGCTCGGCTAACAACGAATTCTTCGAGATGGGGCGTTACCTCATTATCGGATCGCTGCTGGCGGCCACGATGCAAACCTTGATCTCGCAGGATGTGTTGATTGCGCTGGGCAAAGGGCCGATTGTCTCGGTCATCGTCATGCAAGCGATGGCCTTTGTCCTCAGCGTTTGCTCGACGGTCGATGCCTTCCTCGCGCTGTCTTTCATCGGCACGTTTACCACCGGTTCGATCATCACCTTTCTCACCTTTGGCCCGATGGTCGATATTAAAAGTACCCTGATGTTCATGGGTGTTTTCCAGAAGCGTACCGTGCTGTACCTGATTTTGCTGCCGTTGATAATGACCTTGCTCATCGGCGTGTGGCTCAACCTGAATGTGAGATTTTAAGAGGTTTTGAACAATGGCGAACCTTGAACTTTTTGATAATTATGTCGTTCCACGCAACGCCCAACGCGAGAATATTTTGGGCTGGGCCAAGTCGGTTGTGCTGCTCAGCTTGGGCGTGTTCTTCATCTACAGCATCGCCAGCGGTAACTTGAGTAATTACATCAATCAGCGTTTCGCGTGGCTGTCTTACGTTGCGGCAGGATTATTTCTCTTGCTCGGCATCGCAAACGCCGCTGACATCTTGATGCACCGCGATTACGCCATGTTGGATCGCAGTCACGCGCCTATTTCGTGGAAGGTAATTGCGATACTGGCTGTCCCGCTGGCTTTAGGCTTACTCGTGCCTTCACGTCCGTTGGGATCAGCCGCAGCATCAGGGGCGGTCAGTCTCAGTGCCGCTTCCGTAACCAAGGCCACCACCTTCACCACTGACCCTCTCAAATGGAATGTGCTGGACTGGCTGCGTTCCTTCAATATGACCGATGATGTCAACAGCTTTAACGGCAAACAGGCCAATGTGACCGGTTTCGTTTATCGCGAAGGCACATTTCCTGATAACGAATTTATGCTGGCGCGTTTCGCGGTAAGCTGCTGCGTGGCGGATGCCTCGGCGATTGGTTTGCCGGTGATTACCGATAAGGCCAGCCAATATCCGGCGGATACGTGGCTGCAAATCAGCGGTACACTCAAAGTGGGGAAGTTCAAAGGCGACAATTGGCCGATTTTACAAGCCGCCACCATCACCAAGATCGACCAACCGGAACATCCTTATTTGTATCCTTAATCAATGATTTGGGTTATCCATGCTCGAATTTAGCTGCCACACATGGGCGTTTACGGATCTCACCCTGCCGGAAGCCTTAGGCACGATTGCCCGTTTGGGCTTTCGCTATGTGGATATTGGCAGTGGCTCGAACTTGAATACCGCTCGTGCAGCAGAGAATCCGCGTAAAGCAGCGGCTGATATTCGTGCCGACCTCGATTTGTTCAACCTCAAAGTCAGCGACTTGTACTTGATGCTCCCACGCATTTCGATGCCGGAGGAAGATCGTCGTCAGAAAGAAGTTGATCAATTCAAAGCGCTGCTTCCCTTTGCGGTAGCGCTCGGCACACCCGGTATCACTTTGTCACCCGGCCTTGTGCATCCCGCCGAAGATGTAGAAGCGCTAGATCGTGTCACCGCTGCGTTACGTGAAATGGTCAAATCAGGCAAAGAGGCTGGCTTGCAGGTCAGTATCGAACCGCACATGGATTCGATGGCACAAACTCCCGATGTTGCTATGAAGCTCGTCAAAGATGTGCCGGGTTTGACGTTGACGCTCGATTGGGCGCAAATGGTGTGCCAAGATATTTTCCACGAGGAAATTATTAAGCTGCTGCCTCAAACGCGCCACATCCAAATGCGGCAGGCAGCACGCGCCCAACTCCAAACGCCGTTTGAGCGTGGACGCATCGACATTCCATTGGTGATGAAGGATATTCAAGCGGCTGGTTATGGCGGTGTGGTCTGCGTGGAATATATGAACACCCCCGGTTGGCATGGTATGATCCCCGTCAATGCCGTGCAGGAAAGCGCAAAAATGCGTGATGCACTAAGAGATGCGCGTGATAAAGCGTCTACTATACGGCATAAATAATCGAAATTCGCGAATTTCGCGTTTGCATGGAGTGAGTGATCGTGATTACTGAGACAACATCGAGCTACGTTGGCGAAATTGAAAACTGGCAGCAGAAGATGGAAAGCGATCTTCGAGCGCCTGATAGTTGGTTGGCGTTGGTGGGGTTGGAACCGCTCAAAACGGGTGATAACACCATCGGCAGCGGTTCCGACTGTGACGCACATTTGCCTGACAGTGTTCCTGCCCAAATTGGCACGATCACGGTACAGGATAAAGTGGTTACGATGCGTCCGTCGGATGCCTCGATCAAGATTGACGGTGTATCGGTGATTATCGGTCAAACCTATACGGTGAACGATAATCAACATGATGGCGAGATGCCGTTGATCAATGTCGGCAGCGTGACTTTTTTCGTTATTGAACGTGATGGTGATTTCTTCGTCCGTGTTCGTGATGCCAACAGCCCGACCCGCGTAAACTTCAACGGACGCAAGTGGTATCCGGTTGACCCCGCCTATCGCGTGAAGGCCACCTTTACACCGCATTCCACCAAACATCCCGTTTCAGTCGAAAACTCTAAAGGCTTGGTGAGTATTCTGCAAAATGTTGGCTACGCGGAGTTTGAACTGCTGGGTGAAACGCGGCGTTTGGAAGCCTTTGAACCCTCCTCCGGTAATAAGTTGTGGTTCATCTTTCGCGATGCAACCAGTGGAAAAACCACTTATGGTGCCGGACG
>JACDGI010000568.1 GCA_013821665.1 Anaerolineae bacterium | reverse complement strand
GCTAAAGCCCTTCTCACAACGAGAGGGGCTTTTTGTTTTGGGGTGGGGGATGGGTCAGATGAATTATCCAATCGTGGGTTGCGCCGCATCGGGCTAAAGCCGCGACGCTAACCAGAAGACAAGTCTGCTCAAGCGACTTCAAAGCATCTGACCGTGGAATTTTTCTAGAAATCAATAGCGGCGGACGGGATTATGGTGGTTTACAAAACAGGGTGGTAAATAGTTGACGGACGGCATGTATGCCTTCCCTACGCAAATTCACGTTTTCAGCGGCGAAGTTATTAGCCAGTGATTACCACTTCAATATGTAAAAGAGCATTATCGCTTCCCTACACAACATAAAGTTTCTGCGATATTTTCGACAACATTACTCTACTATTTATGTGACAGACGAAGGATTTAACGCGGTCACAAATCGCTGACGTGTGCTACAAAGCGTATGCTTTCTATCTTCGCACGTTTAACAACTGCTCAAAATAGGCAACTTCGTCTACAGCTAAAGGACGGGTGTCTACGACTTCAAAACTGCCTTTGCGGGGACCGACGGCTTTAAATTGCATGGCACGCCAACCGCGTTCGCCACAGGGGCTGTAGACCGCTGTAATTTCTGTGTCAGTCGAAAACTGCATGTGGGTTTTTGGTGCCGCGATATAGTAGAAAATGGTGAAAGCGCCGCTGTCGCGTATACTGTTAGGCTGTGTATTTGTGAGATTGTACATAAAGTCTCTTAAAATTTTCTAAATTTACAGTTCAATTATAAGATAAAATCCTTCGTTTCATTAATATCAAAATATTAATAATTTTACCAGCCATCCTTATAATCGTTCTCGTATTTGTCCACACGGAATAGAGTTGCCAACGTTTTGCATCATATTTTTGCAGGTTTGTAATAGGCCACGTAACCCATGACAAACTTGAGACGATGTGTTTTTATAAAACTTATTTCTACTCGATGCTAGGACGTGTGTTGTGTCGAACCTTTTGAGAATGCCTACGGCGGATGAACTCGCCGAACTGTCCCACTATGAACTCGGTGAGTGTGTCAGAGCAGCTTTCTTTCAATGGCAGAAAACCATTCAAAAGGGTGAAGATCCAGCCGAAAGCAAACAAATCTTCCACGCCTATGACAATGAGCAGCTCAAACGCTTCGAGCGGGTTAAGAAATACCTGACGAAATGAGGCTGTTCTAGCGACAGTCAGTGACTTATCAAAGCTTTTAAATAGCAATTAAAAACTGCCAGATGAAAAATCAATTTGGTGTCATATTTGGATTCTAACAATTATTGTATTTTCGGCATGCTATCTTGTAACAGCGGCCTCTCTCACTATAATGTAAGCAATTTGCTGATTTAACAACACGGGAAGCCTATTCATGAACCAACTTCTTTACCGGCTGGCGGGTAAGCGCGATGGTCTCGCTGAGATTGCGAACCTTTCGATTACCAACAAAAAAGGCGAGCTGATTTTTATTGTTCGTATCAATGCAGCCGACAGCGTCTCGCTTGAGGTATTCGACTTTGATGAATATTCAGATTACCTCGGCTATGGGGTTAAAGTTGCAAAGGTCATCAGGGCTGCGAAATGTGCTGACATTGATGCCGTGCGAGCCGCGTTGAGTAATCTGCTTACGCTCGAAGCAGAAGAAGCGAAATAACAAACCAATAATGAACAATCGTAAACGTGAAATGCTGGAGGCAGCCCAATGGCAAGCGAGCCGCCCGGAAATTATGACCGTCAGTGAAGCCTTTGCCCAACGCTCCGACGAACAGCAGTTTTATATGGTGACATGGTGGGGCGATGTGCCGGCAGGATTTAGCCGGTTTGAATTCACGGGTTATGTGTCCGGCGGGGTTGAGATCCGGTATTTTAGCGAGGGCAAAGAATATATGGATGCCCTTGAAACGGACGAGCTCGTGCTGTTATTTGAGACGGATCAGTAACATCTCCATCAATTGCGGCGGACAGGATGTACCCCGCCCCTACGAAAACGCGGTATTTGCATTTATTCAGATTGCAAATTGGCATGGTCATTAAACGGCGGATGAGGCAGGCCTCATCCCTACCTTAGCCCTCTGAAAATTCCCCTCACCTGCCTCGAAAATCGAGATTTTAAACATAAGCAGCCAAAAACCACATTTGTCGTTTCAAATGGGAAATTTAAGTCCGTTGCAAGGCGGATATGGCAAACTTAAAAATGGTGGGAGGTAAATATTTTTGTGTCATGACTACCTGCCCCACTTATTGAAATATTTCGTTTTTACAATGGAATACAGGTATTGAAATGAGTGCACAACTTCTTGAAGCCGTACCCGATACGACTGATATACCGCTGGCAGTAGCAATCGCTAATCTTCGAAATGCCTCGAACAGCCTCGTTATTGATCCGAATTTGAGTTTATCAAGACATTATTGGCTGCATATCGCCCCACCGGATGAATTAGCCAAATTCATTGTGCGGCAGCCGAACCATACATGGAATGGGCTGACCATTTACCCTGATGAAGTATGGCGTTATTGCAGTAATGATCTATGGATTAATTGGCGGAACAATCAGCATAAAAAGGCTGTCAGGGTGCGTAAAGCCAAGAAATATGAACCTGTTGATTGGGATGATGACGAATAGGCATTAGGGCAGAATCAGTTCGTTGGTTCACGCATGGTGCATTTGGGCGCTCAACATCTGAATATAACCTTGAATAAGCAGCCGAAACGATTCGTCCAAGTCGAGGGGAATGCCGAAGCCACCGGCTACTTCTAACGAGGCGAAGCCATGTACCAAGCTGCGGAAGCCGCGCACCATGTGTAAGGCCATTTCATCGCGAAAGCCGTAGTGCGCTAATACTTTGAGTGAAATCTCGACCGCTTCATCTTCGGCGGCGCGGCTTTCGGTATCGTTCGCATCGGCAACATGCAATGTGCTGGCGTATAAGCCCGGATGTGTTTTGACGTAAGCCCGATAAGCGTCAGCCATCGCCATTATGGCATCGTCGCCGGATTTACCCATCACGGCGCGACCAAGCTGCTGGGTTAACTGTCGCCTACCCAGCAAGGCAAGCTGCTGTTGTAATCCCGGCATTCCACCAACATGGTTATAGAGTGAGGGTACGGCCACTTTAAAATGGGCGGCTAAGGCTGCCAGAGTCAAGGCTGCTTGGCCTTCACGGTCGATTATTCCGGCAGCAGCCTGTACCACCATCTGCGGGTCTAATCCGGCTCTACGCGTCATAAACAACCTCGATTGATTTCAGGAAGTCGATAATCGGTTGAGCAGTTTTGTCTATCATTTCCACATGCGGATAATGCCCTGCCCCATCGATAATCATAACCTTACCATGTGTTTGTTCAGCTAACCACTTGGCTTCAGCGGTCGGGTCTTTGAAGTCGGGGTCTTTAGTACCCATGATGATAAAGGTTGGTGCTTTTACGGACGATACACGCTGCTCGGAGGCATCTTTTTTCGCCAGCATCATTGCTTTCAAAGCAGACAACCGCCCCGGTTCACGAAGATTGGCTAAGAGTTTTTGGCGATAGGTTGCAAAGTCGGCGGGTTTATGCGCCGGAAAAAGGGTATTGAAGTACATACCCCATGCAGCAACACCCCACAATGGCGCGAACAGGATATTGAGCAAGGGTGTCATGTAGGCGGGCGTTGGTGCGTCGCGTACAACTGCTCCGAGTAAAACCAAGCCAGCGACCTGTTCTGGTGCTTCGGTGGCTGCCCAGACGGCTGCACCGGCTGAGAGCGACTCGCCAAGGATGATGGCCGCACCCGCATCAAGATGGCGCATAAGAGCCAGCATGTCTTTTCCAACACCGACAACGCTATAGTCTGACCATGTAGTGCTGCTTTCGCCGTGACCCCGTACATCCATCGTCACCACACGGTATCCCGCAGCAACCATTTCGGGGGTAGGACTGCATTAAGTGGTGGAGGTATGAAATTAGCGTAATCTACCCCACCCCCAACCCCTACATCAGCAACGTTCGCAGGCTCACTCTGCTGATAGCCAAAACACAGGGAGGGGAGCAAATGCAAAATACGTGTTCCCGAAAGCTCCTGCTTTTATCAAGAAAAACACTTCCACCATTTAGTGTGGTGCTACCATTTCGGGTGCAAGCAGTCGATATTCCTGCCGTAGATCGCCCATACTTGGCACACAAATGACTAATTGTCCGCTGCCCACATCGTCGTAAGCGATTGTTCCTTCAGATGTTTTTAGAAATTGAGATGTCATGGTTGCGCCTCACTTATTTACTAATATACATAGAATATAAACTAATTACATTAGTTTTGTCAATCCGTTCTCATCTGCCGTTAATCCATTAACGTTTAGCACTCAATCTGGCATTAAAAAGACGCTTCAGATACTATTTGGTATATACATATTGGAAATTGAAGAGGTAAAAACATGCTGCTGCGGAAATTGATTTCTATTTCGTTGATGCTGGTTTCGACGGTTACGCTGCTATTGACTGCGATTCCCCAAGAAGTGGCTTATGCCTGCCGTCCATGCGTGTGCCCGACTAATACAAGCGTCAACTGCCAAGGGGATTATGCGCTGTATACCAAGAAGCAGAAGAATGGCACTTGCAATATTGAGGTGCTGGGGATTGATCCCAAGACCGCGAAACCACGTAAGGCGTTGTATGTCACGGCTAAGACGCTGGCTAAGCTGCCTGATAATCCCGAAACCAACACCCTGATTGCGACCTATTATGAATTCAATTTATATAAGCTGACAACCGGTGAATATCAGTTGAACGTGGGGCCGGATGTTGAGAAAAAGGTCAAGGTCATTATTTGGCGGGGCTGCCCCGCAGAGAAGCCTCAAGAGAGTGAATTCGTTCAGGGTAAGTAAGCGGCTGGTTTGAGGGAATAATTGGAGAAGGTGTAGAGTCTGCTCTACACCTTTTTAATTAGCGGGTTAGAACGCAATTGCTCTAAAACTGATGAGAGGTTTTGTACCTCAGACACAATATGTTGTTCTTCAACTGCCCAAGATACCCAATTAACTACTAAAGCCATCTCTGCTTCAGTTAAATTATCACTTATTTCCAGTAAAGCTGACCGGATTTTCACAAGGGAAATCATTACCCACAGAGTATCAAATGGGCTATTGTCGCTGCGTTCCATTTCTTCTTTGCCTTCATGCCTGTAAATAGAATAAGCTTTCTTGTCCCATTCACTTTTATCTGCTAACTCATCTAGAGCATCTAAGGCCATACTTATATCGAATATCTGTGTTACATAATTTGAAATGAGCGTTTTCAATTGGCTCAATCGTTCTCTAGGAAGCCCAGCCAATTTATCGGGGATTACGTCGCTATCTGGTAAGTCGTGAAAAACTGTGCGCCAAATTATGTCCAATGAAAACGCCAAATTTGTACTCGCTAGAAGATCATTATTACCC
>JACDGI010000567.1 GCA_013821665.1 Anaerolineae bacterium | reverse complement strand
ACAACGATGCACCCAATTGGCTGACGGTGATGATACGCCCTACACGGGCCGCGCGTGCAGCCGTCACAAGGTTGCGCGTGCCAACCAATTCCACCCGCTCTAAATCATTGGCACGTCCCCACCACTGGGCACTTTCCAAATGAAGAATGGTATGTGTCCCGCTCACAGCTTTAAACGCGGTTTCTTCATCACGCAAACTGCCTGTGATAATTTCCGGTGTCTGTGACCACGGCAAATGAGCGGCATCATTTTCTGACATCAGGCAGCGAACTTGAAGGCCATCTGCCATCAAGCGAGCGACCAAATGCCGTCCGATAAAACCAGTCCCACCGGTAACAAGAATCATGCAACCTCCGTAAATGGCGAATTATAACATTCGCATTGTAGGGATAAAATCCCACAATACTGCAACCACCGCCCTTGTGAGGGGTTAAATGAAGTGGATATAATGCACGCTCTTAATGATATGAACACATGCACGCGTTTGATCGTAATCAAACGCTGTCTGGAGGAACATTGTGGAACGGGAACGAAGACGCGTAGTTGTAACCGGTATGGGCATCATTTGTCCGACTGGTAACTCGGTAGAAGAAGCTTGGTCTAATGCAGCAGCCGGAAAAACCGGTATTCGAACGATTCAACGATTTGACACTTCCCACTTGGAAAATCACTTTGGGGGGGAGGTCAAGGATTTCGACCCCAACGAAGTTTTAGGTCGGCGTGAAGCACGTCGTACTGACCGTGTGACACAACTTGGATTAGTCGCTGCCCAACAAGCAATGGCCGATTCAGGTTTGGAAATCACGGAAGACAATCGCTATGACATTGGCTGCATTATGGGCAGCGGTATCGGTGGCATCGGCTCAATCTTTGAAGCGGTCAAATCTTTCCTTGAACGGGGTGCAAAAGCCGTTAGTCCTCTCATGGTTCCGATGATGCTTCCCGATAGCCCCTCATCAAAAGTAGCGATGACGTATGGGCTGC
This sequence comes from Anaerolineae bacterium, assembly GCA_013821665.1. Classification (GTDB taxonomy): domain Bacteria; phylum Chloroflexota; class Anaerolineae; order Aggregatilineales; family Phototrophicaceae; genus CFX2. The sequence goes on along the minus strand of JACDGI010000567.1, from coordinate 4,448 downwards.
GTGGCCCCAATTTTGCGATCTCAACAGCCTGCGCTACGGGTAACAACAGTATTGGCGAAGGCACAGAAATCATCCGGCGCGGTGGCGCAAAGGCCATTTTGGCGGGCAGTGCCGAAGCGGGATTGGTTGAAATTGCGATGGCAAGTTTCAATAACATGACCGCGATTTCGCGCCGCAACGATGCACCCGAAAAAGCCTCTCGCCCCTTCGATGTTGATCGCGACGGTTTTGTCGTGGCCGAAGGCGCAGCGCTGATTATGCTGGAAGATTTGGAACACGCCGTCGCACGCGGTGCAAAAATTTATGCGGAAATTCTGGGCTACGGCCAAACCTGTGATGCTTACCATGTCACCGCCCCATTAGAAACAGGTGAAGGTGCAGCCAAAGCAATGGAATTAGCACTTGAAAACGCTAACCTTAAACCGGAAGACATCAGTTACATCAACGCACACGGAACCAGCACGCCCTTAAACGACAAGAGCGAAACGGTTGCGATTAAACGCGCACTCGGTGAAACGGCCTATGAAATTCCGATTAGCTCAACCAAGTCCGTAACCGGTCATTTAATGGGCGCAGCGGGCGCAGTAGAAGCCGTTTTCTCGATTATGGCTTTACGCGATAACTTCATCCCACCGACCGTTAACCTCGACAACCCAGACCCGGAATGTGACCTGAACTACACACCAAATGTTGGTGTGAAGCGCGAACTCAAAACGGTCATGAGCAATTCCTTCGGGTTTGGTGGACACAATGCCGTCGTAATATTTGGCAAATATGGACAAAATGGTCACACCAAATAACGATATGCCGCCCATCCCTACCAGCCGTTACGCCCACATCGTCGGCTGGGGGATGGCTGTGCCTGACACCATTCTGACAAACCACGACCTAGAAGCTATCGTTGAAACGACTGACGATTGGATCCGTTCGCGCACGGGTATTAAGGAACGCCGCATCGCTGGCGAAACCGAATCAACCGCGAGTTTGGGATTAAAAGCAGCCCGTAAAGCCTTAGAAGTTGCGGACATCCTTCCAACAGATATTGATTTAATCGTTGTCGCCACCTCAACACCTGAGAACATTTTCCCGAGCACAGCCTCGCTTATCCAAAATTGGTTGGGAGCAAACCGAGCAGGCGCATTTGACCTGAGTGCGGCTTGTTCGGGCTTCGTTTATGCTGTCGATATGGCTGCACAATCGATACGTTCCGGCAGTATGCAAGTTGCACTTGTCATCGGCGCGGAAACCATGACTCGCGTAATGGATTGGCAAGATCGTGGTACTTGCATCCTTTTCGGGGATGGCGCAGGCGCAATCGTCCTAAAAGCCAGCGACGTAGAGGGTGGTGTACTGTCGGCGGTCTTGCGTTCGGACGGTTCGGGCGGGGATATGCTGGGTATCCCAACCGTGGGCAGCGAAGACCTTTACCACTCAGATTTCTCGCCGAACGGTCATAAGATGCACAAGATGCACATGAACGGTGGTGAGGTTTTCAAATTTGCCACGCGAGTCATCGCCGAAAGTATTCAACAAGCGCTCGTCAAAGCCGGAATAGAGATTGAGGATTTGTCGCTGATTGTTCCTCACCAAGCGAACCTCCGTATTATTCAAGCTGCGGCTCGTTCACTCAAGGTTGAGCCGGAATTATTCGCGGTCAATGTAGATCGATATGGCAATACATCGGCTGCCTCAATACCGATTGCGCTGTGCGAAGCGATTGACCAAAAACGCCTAAAACCCGGTGAATATGCTGCATTTATTGGCTTTGGTGGCGGCCTTACATGGGCTTCGATGGTTATTAAGTGGACGGGGGTGAGAACTGCCGACACTCGAACCGGTATATCAATTAACCAACAACGACGCCAAATCAGCTATATGTGGGTGCGTCTGCGTACGCAGTGGAAGCGTTTGAACCATCAAGTCAGTAATATAATTGAACGCTTGCCGTTTCGGCGTAATCGCATCCAACGGCTGCGCGACAAAGTTGATCAGTTATAGCTGCAAGAGAAATATGGAAACACTCGCAATCCGCAGCACCGTTAGAGCATAGTACTAAAGTCATACGAAACCTTTTCTTCAAATCCTCGTCGGTATGGGTGTAAAGACCAATATGGTCTGCTATATCTCATATCAGAGGAGAAGAAGAATGGTTAAGAATTCAATCCGACTGCCCATCAAATCCATCGCTATGATGTTTTTGGTCATGGTGGCATTTGCCAGCCAATCACTTGTCATGGCTCAAACCCAAACACCAACGGCTGAGGTCGAAATCGTTGGTACTGTTTCAGCACTCACAGCACAAACCTTATCCATCGGAACCCAGACATTCAACATTAGTGGTGCAGAAATCAAAGCTGGTGTTGCCACTGGCAAATTGGTAAAAATCCACGCAACTCAAAACGCGGCCAATCAATGGATTGCACGCGAAGTTGAATTGGCCCAACCCACAGTTGTCCAAACGCCCTCTCCTCTAACCACTGAAGAACCTACTCCGATAGGCGAATTCGAAATTACCGGTCAAGTTACAGCGCTAAGTGATAGTGTCATCGTTATAGCAGGACATAGCATTGATATATCCGGTGCTGAAATCAAGGACTCACTGGCACTTAACGAGCGTGTAAAAGTGCATGTCTCAATCGTTGATGGCGTTTGGATTGCCCGTGAAGTTGAAGCAGCTACTATTCCTGTGACAGGAACGCTCACTCTTACACCGTCGGGACAAGATAATGGCGCAGGTCACGACCTCAATGACGACCACGGCAATAACACAGGCTCGGACGACAACCACAATGATAATCATGGTGGGAATAATTCGACTGACGATCATGGTAATCACGGGGGTAACAACGGCAGCGACGATAACAGTGGTCATGGCGGAGGAAATGGGTCAGGCGGTCATGGTCACGGATAACGTTCTCCGTTAAACTTGCAAACATGATGAGGAGAGGCATGTGTCGCTCCTCATTAGTGTCTTCATCAGAATGACCAAACAGGCAGGGTAATGATACTGATTGTTCTTCCCGACATCACCATTGAAGATCGCTTATTGGCACAGGCCAGACAGGGTGATCGAGAAGCGTTGATGCGTATTTACGATACTTATTTTCCACCCATCTATAATTTTATCCGATTACGGGTTGACGACACATTGTTAGCCGAGGATTTAGCCAGTGATGTCTTCATCAAATTAGTTGAAACTTTACGCGGCAGAAATGCACCGCATCACAGTTTACGTGGATGGCTTTTTAAAGTCGCGCGCAATCGCATCCATGATCATTACCGTGCTAACAAAAATATCACTTCAGAAGCCATTGAAGAATGGCTACCCAGCCCAACCAGCGACGAGCCAGAGGAGCAGTTTATAAGGACAGTTCAAATCGAGCAGGCGCGAACTGCCCTGCTGAACTTATCAGCCGATCAGCAAGAGGTGCTTGTTTTGCGCTTCGGTCAAGGGCTTGGGCTTCAGGAAACAGCCGATATTATGGATCGCAACGTCAGCGCGATAAAGTCATTACAGTTTCGGGCCGTGAACGCACTGCGACAACTATTAGGCGAAACCAGTCAGGAATTCGGTAATGGCTGAACTCAATTTAACCGAAGTATTCAACGACTGTGTTGACCGTCTCGGCCAAGGCCAATCCATTGATGACTGCCTGCGCCGTTATCCACAGTACGCGTCTACCCTCCGCCCGATGTTAGAGGCCGGAGCGTTGGTACAGCGGATGCGTATTCAACCGGCGCAGGTACTTACCGCGCAAACCCGTGTCAGGCCACGTTTCGAAGATGCCTTACGTGCGCCTCCGCGTAAGCGTATGAGTGGTGCTAGCCGATTTATCTACGCTATAGCGGCTGTCTTGATAATCGGTTTCATTACTATAGCAAGTTTTACAGCCATATCGCAAAGCAGTCTCCCCGGTGATGCCATGTACAGCGTAAAAATCTTCTCGGAGGGCTTGCAGCGGTCACTGTTTGATAATGATGCGCTCGAAACCAACTTTGATCACCGCCGTATCCAAGAAATCCAACAATTGTTAGCACTCGGACGTGCCGAAGATGTCACATTTAATGGTCGTATTACCGCCCAAAACAGCACAAATTGGGTGATCGCTTCATTACCTATCACTGTTCCACTGGATATTCCGAACGCATCAGCAGCGCATGTTAACGATGAAGTCGAAGTCAGCGCACGCACATCCGAATTACACTTGCTGACGGCTAAAACAATTCAAATCATAGGGGCAGCAACTGCACCGATTCCCACGCCGATTAACACCAGCGTTCCGAACATTGTAAAAGCGACTCAAACACCATTGATAACGGCGACTCCAAGTCTGACTCCAACGGTTATGGTAACAAAACCAGTCCCAGCCATAAGTTCGACGACAGCGATTCAGGTGCCAACCTTAAACGTGTCATCAACCTCCCAACCGATTATTTCTACACTCGCC
>JACDGI010000020.1:7946-24978 GCA_013821665.1 Anaerolineae bacterium | reverse complement strand
GTGGTACTTTTACGAACTTACTATGATGGAATTTTGACCATAATTCGTGTCCCCTTCCCTTCCGTGCTTTCAATCTCAAGTTGACCATCCAAAGCTTCGGTTCGTTCACGCATCGACTTCAACCCAAGATGTCCGGGGAATGATTTGGACACATCGAAACCATTTCCGTTATCCACTAACTCCAACGCATACCCATCGCTCGTATGTAAAAATGATAACCATACTTCGGTCGCTTGAGCATGTTTCACTGCATTATGGAGTGCCTCCCGCGCGATACGATAAAGTCCTTCCTTAGTTTCTATGGGCAGTGCAGGTTCTTCGCAAAATTCGGTCATCACATGGATCGCGTGACGTGCCTGTACGGATGAAGCCTGCTTACCCAGTGCAATCACCAAACCCTCTTGCTCAATCGACTCAGGCCGCAGTTCAAATATCAGGGCACGCATCTCGGTCATGCCTGCTTCCGCCAGCGATAAAATATAGTCGAGTGGCTCATTCAACCGTGACGGATCGATTTTTAGGAGTGATTTCGCAGTGCGTGCCCCTAACCCGATACCATACAGTGCTTGCGAAACAGAGTCATGTAGTTCGCGTGCCAGCCGGGTGCGCTCCTCAAATGCCGCCAGTTGTCGTGCCTGTTCAAATAAGCGTATTGAATCCACGACTGGCGCGGCTTGTTGTTGCAGTGCCGCATACACCCGATAATCCCGTTCGTTAAAATCGCGCGGAATTGCCCACCGAAAAACCAATAGGCCGATCCACCGGCCCTTGTTATAAAGAGGAAGTAGTGCCATGGCTCGTGTTTTATTGAGTAGAACAATTTCTAAGATTTCCGGCGCAATTCGTGGATCGTCTGTTGCATCAGCAAGGAGCGTGGGCATACCCGGAATATGGAGCCAAGTTTGTTCCGAGTTTTCGCCATTTGTATAAAAATGCGTACCGATACCTGCTGGCAGAACTTGCCCACTGCACCATTCCGCAACCACTTCTTCATCGAACTCATTCTCGATGAAATAAGACAACGCGCCGGAAGCCGCGCCCGTATTTCTGGCATAATCACTGACCGCCTCAAGCTGTTCATTCGGAGTTGTGGCCTGCATCAATTGACGCAGCGCAGTATAAAGAATATCCATCTCACGCTTGGCAATTTCCAGTTCGGTTGCCCGCTGCTCACTCTGCTCAAATAATCGGATCGACTCCACAACGGGTGCAAGTTGCTGATGCAAACCGGTGAAAATTCGGGTATCACGATCATCAAATTTATAAGGTTTATCCCAATAAAACGTAATGACACCAATCCACCGGCCCTTAGTATGCAGAGGCAGCACCGCCATAGCCCGCGCATGAATATCCGTGAAGATAACCCGGCTTGTCAGATCAACATGGTCATCCGTCATAATATCGGTGATAAATGTAGGGGTGTCCGGTCTGGAAAGCCAATAAGCACAAAATGCCCGCCGTGTCAGGTCAATGACCAATCCGACGGGTGTTTCAATCTCTGGCACAGTGCCCCATGTGGCAACCGTCTCAACATGATCAAGCTGCGGTTGATTGAAATAAAACATTTGGCCGTTGTATGCCCCGATTTCGCGCGGGTATTCACTCACGGCCATCAGTAATTCTTTGCGTGTAGAGGCACGGGTCAGCTTCCGCAGTGCATCATGCAGCAAATCGATTTCTTGTTTGGCCGTTTCCAATTCAGTCGCGCGTTTCTGCGTTTGCTCAAACAACCGAACTGAATCAATTGCCGAGGCGGCTTGTTGTTGCAGCGCGGTATAGACCCGCTGGTCACGCTCATCAAAGTTGCAAACGCCTTCCCATCCAAATAGGATCTCGGCAATCCATCGGCCCTTATTATAAAGGGGCAAAATAACCGCCGAACGCATTTGATGCAGCTTTGCCGCCGATAATATAGGCGGATTAATATGATCTTCTTTTAGGGTGTCTTGTATGAAATGAGGTCGAATGCGTGCCGATGACATTTCACTCTGAACATCGTGATCCAAAACCGGGAACTTTGCCCCAATACCTAACGGAATCGCACGCCCGATTGTCCACTCTGCCACGACTTCCTCAGTGCGACCTTCATCATCCAGATAAATCAGGATTCCCCACGACGCATCATTACTACGCGCGTAATCGCTGATGGCTTCGAGCTGTTCAACCGGTGTGGCAGCTTGTGTTAACTTGTTGGAGGCAATATACAGCGTATTGATTTCATCGGTGAATATTGTCATGAATCATTATTCCGGCGGCGCTTCAACCAACCCTATTCTTACGGCGTATAAAGCGGCTTGAGTGCGGCTGGTCACACTGAGTTTTGCCAAGACATTACTCACATGGGTTTTTACAGTCTTCTCACCGATGCTCAACGTCTGAGCAATCTCCTTATTCGACTGCCCCAACGCCAGTAAACGCAGCACATCCGTCTCGCGGTCAGTCAGTGTCTCTGGATTATCGGGTGTCCGAACCTCGCGCATCAAGCGTGCCGCCGCCTTTGGAGAGAGCTGAACCTGTCCGGCAGCCGCTGCTTTAATGGCGCGGATGAGTTCATCGGATTCGGTATCTTTCAGCAAGTAACCAATTGCGCCTGCCCGTACAGCATCAACCACCGATTTATCTTCGAGTACACTCGTCAAAGCGATGACTTCCACGTCTGGCATTTCACGACGGATCGTCGCTGTGGCTTCAACCCCACCTAACACCGGCATTAGCAGATCCATAAGCACAATATCGGGTTGGAGTTGTCTCGCCATTTCGATGGCCTTTTTACCATCTCCCGCCTCGCCTAAGATTTCCAATTCAGGATCAAGGCTCAGAAACATCTTCAGGCCTTGGCGAACAACAGCATGGTCATCAGCAATCAATATTCGTATTGTCATTGTTTAGTCTCAGGCGCATAGATAATAAGCTTCATTATCCGCCATAACAGCACTTCTGTCACCAAAGTTCCGACTTTAGACGGACTCTCCTCCGCCTAAAGTCGGAGAACCTTATCCTACTTAAACCTCACCCACCCCCATATGAGTGGATTTCATCATCCATAAAACAAAATTATTGGCACATCGTCATATTAATCATGGTTTGATTGGCCTCAATATCCAACTAAAGGCTGAGTCTCATCCGCCGTCCGTATTGATTATTTTCCCGCCTAACGCATTGAAGAAAATTGCATACTTCGCTTGAAGATTCGCATCGCGTTCCAGTCTATTGTTATGGCAATGACAACGACAGCGAACAAGCTGCATAACGCAGGAGCAAACATATAATGGAAATGATGCGATCTTCCCTCATTTTATCAACGATTGAAGCACTTCAGGCACGTCTCAAAGGTTCGGCTTTTATCCCCGGCGATACAGGTTATGAACAGGCCAGCCAACCGTGGAACCTCAACTTTAACCATCGTCCAACCGTGGTCGTTATGGCGAAGAATACACGCGATATTGTTGAAGCCATTCGCTTTGCCGGATTAAATGACCTCGGTGTCGCTATTCAGGCCACCGGACATGGTGTCTCACTGGCTGCCGACAACGCAGTTCTAATTAACACATCGCAAATGCAAGACATCCGTGTGGATGCCATCACACAAACGGCATGGGTCGAAGCCGGTGTGAAATGGGGCAGTGTCCTTGAACAAACACAAAAATTCGGACTGGCTCCATTGCTCGGTTCATCAACTGATGTCGGTGCAGTGGGATACACACTCGGCGGCGGTATGGGTTGGTTGGCACGTAAATTCGGTCTATCAGCCGACAACGTCAACTTCTTTGAAATGGTGACTGCCGATGGACACGTTGTACATGCCAGCCAAGAAGAAAACAGTGAACTGTTTTGGGCTTTGTGCGGTGGTGGTGGCAGTTTCGGTGTCGTAACCGGCATGGAAATCAAGCTGTATCCCGTAACGACCGTCTATGCGGGCAATCTGATGTATCCGATCCAGAGTGCCAAAGAGGTATTCGTTCACTATCGCGAATGGATTGCCAACGCACCGGATGAATTGACATCATCGATTGTGATTATGAACTTCCCACCATTCCCGCAGGTGCCTGACTTTTTACGCGGACAGTCCTTTGCAATAGTACGCGGTTGCTTTGCTGGGCCAGTCGAAGAAGGCGAAAAACTTCTGCAATGGTGGCGCCAATGGCAAGCACCCATTGTCGATGACTTCAAGGGGATGCCCTTTAGTATGTCAGGCATGATTAGCAATGAGCCGAATGATCCCATGCCCGGTCAAGTCAGCTCCATCTGGTTACGTGAACTCAGCGATGAGATGCTGGATGTCATGATCCGTTATGCAGCCGCGCCCTCGCCACTTACGGTTGTCGAAATACGTCATGCCGGTGGTGCCATCGCCCGTGTTAAGGCCGGTACAAACGCCTACGGCAATCGCGATGCCAGCTACATTTTGGAAACGGTTGGCATTACACCGACTCCAGAAGCGTCAGACGTTTGCCACAAGTATGTCAAGGAGTTCAAACAAGCACTGCAACCTTACTCGACCGGTGGTGTCTACATCAACTTCTTGGAAGGGGCAGAAAAATGGGAGCAGACCAAGCTTGCCTTCTCGCCCGAAACCTATCAACGCTTGCGTGTACTCAAGGCCAAGTATGATGCCAATAACCGCTTCCGCTTTAGCTTCAACATACCAGCGGCTGTCAATGATGCAACGCAGATGTCCTTAGAAAATCGGACGAAGCCAAGCTCGAATTAACTCAGAATATCAGCCTATGGAATCAAAAGAGGTGTGGTCTAGTAACCGCACCTCTTTGCTTTAAACTGTTTTCTCAAGTCCTAAACTTTGACGCGCAGAACCGGCTTGCACACATCCGAAACCAGATAATCAATGAGATCATTCAGCATGATGACCCCCACCGGATCAGGACCACCGAAATACAGAGATTCCAAAAGGGCATAGGTCGTCATAATCACAGTTCCAGAACCATAAGCAAATTGAACAGTATGAATACTAGGCCGTTGCACCCACCCCGAAATCCGCCCAGCCAAAAAATCACGCTGGACACTTGGATCTTTCTGAGGCAATCCTACGATATTGCCTTGTGGCATCACACGTTGCAAAGGCAAATTCAAGGGATTATCGATTTTTAGACTTGGATAAACCTCAGGTCGCAGCCAACTTGTGCTGGTAATCCAATTTCCTTCTGACGTATCCCGATGTTCATATTGCCAGAAAACAGGATGATTATCCTCATTGACAAACAACATCTTCCCGCCGTCTTGCACCCAGTTTAACATCTCAATGTCCGGCGCATCAGTTACAACCACTTGCGTTTTTGGGGACAATGCCTCGACAACCGAATAGTTGAGCTGTCCCACAACCACTGCCTCGCTGCCCCCTGTTGTCATAACGGCAACTTCTCCGTCAAAACGCGCTTGAGCAGCACGCGACGGCAGCACTAATAAATTGTCCGAGCGTTGTGCAAACGCATCTCCGGCTATATCAATCACACGCAGCGTCAATGGAATTAACTGTGCAGTTTGAACTCTAGGCATAGGAATCCGTGCCACACCCACCGTGGCAATAGCAGCATTCCCTTTAAGTACACCAATGCCTTCTTCACCGCTTGCTTTATTAAGTTCCCACCCCAGCTTATACTTTCGCCAGTCCAATTGGGTATCATATGTAGCTTGTAGTCGAACCTCAACAGTTTGGTTATCCCAATAGGCACGATACTCAACCTGTGGTACAAGAACATCGGGCACAGGAATTGCTGCAAATGCATCAGGGAAAATCTGTGGATTATGGTTAAAGTCTAACAAGCTATTGCACTCCCGATAAATAATATTTCTTTTGATGGCATAGGTTTCTATTCATCGTTACGTTGATTCGCGTTCAATCAGTTGCATTTTCCCGGCAAACGTTCGTCGTGGTCCGCTGTACACGTTCTCAATCCGTTCAAATAGTGCTTGTGCCAGTAGGTTTCCTATTTCGACAGGAAATTGAGCGATGGTGGTCAGTTTGGGACGAACGAGCGTTGTCGTAGGGATGTTGTCAAACCCTACAATCGCCACATCTTCAGGAATCCGTAAACCACAATCCAGCACACAATTGAGTGCGCCTATTGCCATATGGTCGTTGCAAGCAAAAATCATTGTTGGGCGATTCTTAAGTGCTAGCAGTTTTTGCGTCGCCGCATAACCACTGTCAACCGACCAATCTCCCTGCACAATCAATTCAGGATCGATCTCAATGCCATTCGCCAGAAGAGCCTGTGTATACCCTCGATTGCGGCGGTCTCCCGGCGGCGTATTTTGTACGGCAATGAAACCAATCCGTCGATGATGTTTCTGCTGGATCATCCATTCAGTGGCCTCGAAGGTTGCGTTCTCATCATCCGCATGGAAAACGTCCACCATTGGGTGATGAACATGTTCACCCATCGCCACCACTTCAACACCCGTGCGCTGAATCAACTGATCGATATTCGCCTCCGACAAATGATAGGGAACCATGATGATGCCATCTACCGGGCGACGCATCATCGCTTCACAAAAATGAATCTCATTGTCATAAGCATGGTCGGTATTAGCGATCACAACATCGAAATTGTGTCGGCGTGAAACATCCTGAACATTCTGGACAATCGTGTGATAAAACGGATTGGAAATATCCGCGATCATAATGGCGATCATCTCGGCGGGTTGTCCGCGTAGGCTGCGTGCCGCAATATTCGGATAATATCCCAATTGCTCGATGGCATCTTGAACCCGCTTGTAGGTTTCTTCACTGATCGCTATCGGTGAGGTTGCTTGGCTTAATACTCGTGATACCGTTGTTTGGGATACCCCCGCCAGTTGGGCAACATCCCGCATCGTTATCGAACGCGTACCATGTGTAACCTTATTATTTCGCGACATAAACATCTAAGTTCTGGTTATGAATACGTAAACTGTTATTCGTATTCAAACATATTCACATCACATCTGTCAAGCAAAATTCGCGTCTTTGTGTAATTTATCCAAGTCCTTTTCACCGTTAGATTGAAATACACTTTGTTATATTCATTGCTGCACCTTGCCCAAACATGTGCTCATCCTTGCTGTCCATTTTTCCTATAGCGTCGGCCTATGTAAAATGAGTAGAATGGCTCTTGTCAAATCTTTATGCATCTGTAAGCAGTTTGCATTTAAGATAGATTTATCAGTTTACAGGTTAGTAAGTTTAAGAGGTCACAAGAACTTGAATAACGATAGACGCGTACTGACCATCCAGCGCATTCTTTCCAAAGAAACAGGCCGCAAGTTAGTCATGGGCGGTGTCATGCTGCTGGTGATCGGTCTTATTTTCTTGGTACAACATCCTCAACTGACATACTATCGCGTCATAGGCATTATCGGCGCAATCGAATTGTTTATCGGTCTTGTGATGTATCAAACTTACAACACTCCCAAAGCGCCGGAAACTTCAAAACTTCAGTAACTAAATCAAACACGACACATCAAAAAGCCCTGACCTCGCTCAGGGCTTTTACTATTTGCCTGTAAACCGCCGTTATCTAGTGCCTCAAAGCACGCGTATAGCACGACTTGGCATTGACGAACCCGCCCTACCCCATTAAAATGCTCTCATTCATTAAATGAAATAATAGCTGTCGTTTCCCCTTAAGCGAATGGGCCGAATTCCTGAACGCTGATGGTTGACAGCACACCAAGGAGTTCAAACATGGCCGAGAAGTATGTTATTGAAGCGCAAACGCGCGAAATCGTCGGCAAAAAGGTCAGCCAATTACGCCGTCAGGGCATTGTTCCGGTGACCGTTTACGGACCAAAGTCACAGCCTGTCAATCTTCAGGTTCCCTACCGTCCTCTCCAACTGGCGCTGATGAAGGCCGGTGGTACTAACCTCATTGAAATCAATGTCGATGGCAAACCAGTGCCAGTCTTGGCGCGTGAAGTCCAGCGTGACATCATCCGCAACGACATCATGCACGTCGATTTCTTCGCCGTCGATATGACCGCTAAGATCCGTATTGATGTGCCATTGCATTTCATCGGTGATAGCTCTGCTGTCGCCACCAAGAAAGGTATCTTGGTCACCGGCCCAACCACCATCACCATCGAAACCTTGCCTAGCCATCTGCTCAACCAGATTGAAATTGACATCTCTAACCTGAACGAAGTAAATGATGCTATTCACGTCCGTGACCTCAACTTGGGTGAAGAAATTGTCATCATCAACGACCCGGAAGAAATGATCGCTCGTATTTCACAACCAGCCGCAGCCCGTTCTGAAGAAGATGCCGCCGCTGAAGAAGCAGCAGCCGCTGGCGAAGTTGAGATCATTAAGAAGGGTAAGCCTGACGAAGAAGACGATAAATAATTCTTCGCCTTCTCTTAAACGAAAATTAAAAACGGGACGCGTACACGTCCCGTTTTTATTTCCTCAGCAATGGACAAATCTGGGTGACTTGGATCATTACAACCTGCAACATACCAAATGATCAGACAACATCAGTTGAGGCATTTTCACTCTCCAAAGCATTTTTAGGAGGCGACACTTTTTAGAAGAGCAAAGATCGGCTCCCTCAAAAATGAATTTGTTCCCCCTCTGCCATGTAATGGAGAGGGGGTTAGGGGGTGAGGTTTGATAATTAAACCTCGTCGTCCGTACTCACATCTACCTCAGCTTCAGGTGGAACATCACCACCTTCATTCATATCAATCGCACCGTCTGGGCTAACGATAACACCAACTTCCGGCAGAATTTCGCCGTCCTCAGTTATTTCGTTCACAACCTCAGCGCTCATAATCGCTACGCCAACCACTTCATCACCACCATACAGATCCATCAACTTCACGCCCTGCGCAATACGCCCTGTCTCACGGATTTGGCTGAGCCGCGTCCGCAGCACCACACCGTTCAAGGTAATCAGCATAATGTCGTCGTCTTCGTTGATGCAGCGTACACTCACGATTGGCCCGGTCTTCTCATTCCGTGCCAGCGTCCGCACACCTAATCCATAACGCCCCTGTTGACGGTATCCACTCAAATCGGTACGTTTACCATAACCGTTCTTGGTTACCACCAGCATATGAGTATGGTTTTCATCAACCACATCCATTCCAGCGACCGCATCATCATCCAACTTAATAGCGTGGACACCACCAGCAGGCCGCCCCATCACCCGTACTTCACTCTCATGGAAGCGAATGCTCTGCCCCTGCTCCGTCACCATAATCACATCTTGGTCGCCATCAGAATACTTCACCCAGCCCAGATAATCATCCGGTTCGAGTCCCATCGCGATCAACCCACTTGGGCGGACGGCTGCGAATTCGTCCAACGTCACCCGCTTGATACGTCCACGCTTGGTTGCCATCACGAAATGACCGTCCAATTCGAACGAGTCAACCGGCAGGATCGATGTAATACGTTCATCCGCTTCCAGATTCAGGATCGTATGGATCAGTGTGCCTTTATTGGAACGTCCCGTTTCTGGGATATGGAAAGCACGTTCGGCGTAGACCTTGCCCTTATCGCTGAAAAACAGCAAGTGAGCCAAACTGTTACAGGCGAAGATGTCAAGCAGTGCATCTTCTTCCTTGGTGTTCATCCCGTTCACGCCCTTACCGCCGCGTCGTTGCGAGCGATAAGCGGATGCCGGCACACGCTTGATATAACCGCGTCCCGTCATCGAAATGACGACTTCTTCCTCACGTACCAGATCCGATTCATTGAAGTCTGTGGATACACCGTACAAAATCTCGGTATACCGGTCATCCCCATATTCTTCAGCCATCAACTGTACATCTTCACGAATCAGCGCCAAAATCTTATCGGGCGAAGCCAGCAAATCTTCCAGATATGCAATCCGTGTCATGACTTCGTTGAATTCGTCTTGAATCTTCTGTCGTTCCAATGCCGCCAAACGTCGCAGTTGCATTTCAAGGATAGCCGACGCTTGTGCCTCACTCAAATCGAAGCGGCTCATTAGGTTGCCACGCGCGTCTTCAACATCATCCGCCGCGCGAATTGTCTGAATAATCGCGTCTAAACTGGAAAGCGCCTTGAGCAACCCTTCGAGGATGTGCGCCCGTGCTTGCAGCTTCCGCAGTTCAAACTGTGACCGCCGGACAATCACGTCGACACGATGCTCGACATAAATATGCAAGCAGCGCTTCAAACTCAACGTGCGTGGCTCATTATTCACCAGCGCCAGCATTTGGATGCTAAAGGTGCTTTGCAAACCCGTGTACTTATAAAGTTGGTTCAACACCGTCTTCGGTTGCGCCCCAAACTTCAATTCGACCACGATTCGCATACCATTTCGATCCGATTCGTCGCGCAGATCGGACACATGTGGCAGCTTGCCTTCGCGCACCAATTCAACAATCCGCTCCAATATCAGTGTCTTGCTCACCTGATACGGAATCGAGTTAAACACGATACGGAAGCGGTCGCCTTTCATCTCTTCGACTTCCGCCCCTGCCCGCATCATGACGCGGCCTTTACCGGTGGCATAGGCTTCCTTCAAATCATCACCAACCACGATTTGCGCCCCGGTTGGGAAGTCAGGCCCATGCACAAATTCCATCAGGTCATCAACCGTAATATCATCAATCCGGTGATAATTATCAATGATGTGTGTGATAGCGCTTGTAAGTTCACGCAGATTATGTGGAGGAATACTCGTCGCCATACCCACTGCGATACCGCTCGCACCGTTTAACAGCAAATTCGGCAGCCGTGCAGGTAACACACTCGGTTCTTGAGTAGTACCGTCATAATTATCGACAAAATCGACGGTATCCATATTCAGGTCAGTCAGCAGTTCTTCTGCCATCTTCGCCAGCCGCGCCTCGGTATAACGCATGGCCGCCGGACGGTCGCCATCGACACTACCGAAGTTGCCTTGCCCATCCACCAATGGATACCGCAGCGAGAAATCCTGTGCCATACGCGCCATCGAGTCGTATACCGCCGTATCTCCATGTGGATGATACTTACCCAGCACATCACCGACAATACGCGCACTTTTCTTGTAGGCCGTGTTACTACGCATACCCAGATCAAACATGGAGAACAGGATACGTCGATGCACCGGCTTCAGCCCATCGCGCGCGTCTGGTAATGCCCGCGCGACAATCACGCTCATCGCGTAATCGAGGTAGCTCCCACGCATCTCTTCGTTGATGTTTACAGAACGAATTTGACCAATATCCATAGCTGCTTCTATTCCCCGAAACTAATTGAGCGAAGTTTAACCCTCGCTCTTATTTCCCAAACTGAAGTCTCTATTTATCCCAAATCACTTGCGTACTTATCCCAAAAGGAAACCAACAAGCGATGTCTTTTAACTGCTAAATTATACGATAAAATGGCCTTAAAAGCCAGTGTATCCCAACACTGTATCCCAAACGCTAATACTTTTATCCCAATTTGCTTGGGAAATCCCACATTTTGAATGGCTCATGTTGTAAAATGTGGGAAATTGTCATGAAGGCTCAAATGCTCAAACAAATTTTGTCAATCGCACTGCTATTTCCGCTCATAGAAATGACGTTAACACAGCGCCAAATAACAGTAAACATTAGAACAGAAAACACAACAATTACTTTTGCCATAGATACTACTATTTTTGCCATGGGTGCTACACAGAATCTAGAAAATGTGACTAAGTCACTAATGACACAGATTGAAAACAACCTTCAGGGCGAAGGCTACGATGTAATTTTCGATGCGGACTCTGAATACCCAACTTCTTATAACGAATCCTTTGGGTTTGAAGTTCCAACCACAGCCAATCTTAATCTCACCCTAGAGCAATTTGTCAATGATATCCATGTGTCCGTTTTCCCATATAGCTCACCAATATCAAACCTGTCGCCTATACTGGAAACCAAATATGCAAGAGATAGTCTAACTATTTTCAGCCGACCCGCGACTGCGAAAGATATACAAATAAATTCTGATTTAGCCACCGCTATTGCACTTTACAGCATAGGCGCGTGCAATCTAATGCAAAAATATTTCCACTCCGTCATCGATGCTACAGGGCTACCATCAACCAGTTCAGAAGAAACATTGCTTAAATCAATCGACTTCTATCAAGGCAACTGCAATCTCTTGGCAAAAGACAACCAGCAAGCTATTACTCAATTTCAAAAAGCACTTTTGTATGATGGTAACTTGATTGGAAAAGAAGGAACACTAGTTGGCTCTGCGGTCAATCTTGCGTGGACATATATTCAAGTGGGGAAAACTCAGGATGCAATTAATTTAATGACTCAAATGGTCAACGATATTGAGTCAATCGGAATCGGATTTGGCACGCAGCCCATGTGGCTCAACCGTTATGTGCAGCGATCTGAAATATATAATTTGTCTGGTCGGTATAATGATGCGTTAAATGATCTAAATACGATTTTAGAAATATCATCAGTTGGAAACCAGCTTAAGGCATATTACTACTTCATGCGTGGACAAACCTACCTCCTCCTCTACGAATGGGATAACGTCCTCGCCGACTACAACAAAGCCCTCGAACTCGATCCCACTTATGCCGATGCCTATTACTATCGCGGTGTCCTCAAATACTCCGTTCTCCAAACCGGCCAATCCCTCTATAGCGAAGCCCTTGCCGACTTCCAAAAATATCTTGAGCTAGCGCCCGATGGCGATCACGCAGCGGATGCCACCCGCTACGCCACCGACATCCGAACCCAACTCGCCGCCCTCAACAACTAAATTGCACCCATGTACGGGTTTGCCGCTGGCAAACCCTCTTCCCTCTACGAATCGTTTCCAACCCCTTCATCAACTCCTCCCTCAAATTGTTGATAAACGCGTCGTGAAAGAGGTAGAAGCAGTTTGAAAAGTCGCGTTAGGGAAATCGGTACATTCAAAACAGTAATGTGGTTTGTCGTAAGCGATGGGTATTCTGAAAACCTCTTGGTCTTGGAATGCCTCAACCTTCGGTATTTTCACTCCAAAAAAATCACAAATCAATGGGCTAAATAGGCTTGCAATCCGCTCTTGAAAAGTGTCCTGTGACCCCATTTGCCACGAAATAGGATTCTGTGATGATTTCAAGAACAAAAATTCTACCATACTTTTGCGCTTTTGATCGTTTGAATTTGGTTTGAATGTACAAGCGTTATCTTCATAAATGGCCTCAAAACAGCCTCTTTTTACCTGCTCCACCTGCAAAGCAGGCAAAAATCGGTCTGGTCTCACTCAATGTTGACCGGTTATTGTCACTTTAACACGCCAAAACCGCCGTAAAAACCACTGTCCCCCGCCTGAACAAAAAATTTAGTGAATGCTTCAAATTTTCAGATAGACCATTTGGAATGACTCTTTTTTACCCGAACACTTTTCACACCGCTCCCAACTTTCATATAAGTTGACGATTGGCAACGATACAATAACAACTTCAATAGCACTTCCCTCCTAAATGCGGTACAACCATCAGAAATAAAAATTCCCCACACTACATTGGAGTCCTTCATGAAATTAGTGCGTAATATTTTGCTGGTTCTCTTGATCATACTTGTGATCGCCGTAGTAGGCGGTGTCATCGTCTTTAACCGTTGGACGCGTGGTCCACTCCCTCAGCAAGACGGTCAAATCGTCATCAAATCGCAAAATACAACCGTCGGCGCTCAAGCCGTCAGCATTTCTGGCCTCACCGATAAAGTCGAAATCATTCGCGACAATTGGGGCATTCCTCAAATTTACGCCTCCAACACCCACGACCTGATCTTCGCACAGGGTTATACTCAAGCGCAGGATCGTTGGTGGCAAATGGAATTCTCCCGCCACATCGGCAGTGGTTCTATTCAAGAACTCACAGGCAAAAATAAGGATGTCATGGGTCAGGATGTTTTCATCCGTACCGCAGGTTGGCGACGTGCTGCCGAAAAGGACTTAGCCGCTTCCGACGAGGATAGCAAAGCGGTCTTACAAGCCTTCGCTGATGGCGTAAATGCCTATATCCTCAACCGCCCTGCCGCCCAACTAGCCTTCGAGTACAACTTGCTCGGCTTAACCGGTGTCAATATCACCATCCAACCTTGGACACCTGTTGACTCTCTCGTCTGGGCAAAAGTCATGGCATGGGATCTTAGTGGCAATCGCAGCGCCGAACTCTTGCGCTCGGAACTCTACAAAAAACTCGGTCAGCAAATGACCGACGAATTCCTACCACCTTACCCTTACGATAATCCTGATAAGCCGACCATTCTTCAGGCCGAAGACCTGCCCATCAGTGATACAACCTTGAAAACGCAAAATATCGATACTGCTGGTATCGTCGGCGCAGGAACGCAACTTGCCGGGAATATCGGCATCAACAGCCCCTTGTTTCATGAAGAACCAAGCATCGGCAGTAACAATTGGGTCATTAGCGGCAAGCTAACCAAATCGGGTAAACCGCTTCTCGCCAATGACCCACACCTCAGTATCCAGATGCCCTCGATCTGGTATGAGATCGGTCTGCACTGCCAGCCAGTCGGTGATGCCTGCCCCTTTGAAGTCACCGGTTTTGCCCTTCCCGCTACTCCCGGCGTCGTCATCGGCCACAATGCCCGCATTGCTTGGGGTGTCACCAACGTCGGGCCGGATACCCAAGACCTCTATATGCTCAAAATCAACCCCGACAACCCGCTTCAATACCAGTGGAACGGTGCTTGGCGTGATATGACCACACACGACGAAATCATCCATTATGGCGATAGTAATGAAACCACGACCATTACTGTCCGTGAAACCCACCTTGGCCCCATCATCAATGACAATCAGTTGGATGATAACGGTAAGCCAAAGGGCTTCAACAACGACAATCCAATGGCCTTCCACTGGACGGCAACCGCTGAACCCGGCACGATCCTCAAGGCCGTTATTTTGCTCAACAAAGCCAGCAACTGGACGGATTTCCGCAACGCCGCCAGCTTCTGGGATGTTCCTGCTCAAAATATCATTTATGCGGATGTGGATGGCAACATCGGTTATCAAACCCCCGGACGTATCCCTATCCGTGCCGAAGGTCACACCGGCTTATTACCTGTAGATGGCACGACCGACAAATATGAGTGGAAGGGTTACATTCCCTTTGATGATCTTCCCCGCATTTACAATCCGCCTCGTGGCTATATTGTGACAGCCAATCAAGCTGTTGTCCCGCTTGAATATTACGACCAACTTAAAGCCAAACTTGGCAGCCAATTTGGAGAAAACAGCAACTATCAGATCAGTCAGGAATGGGCCTATGGCTATCGCGCCCAGCGCATCAATGAACTGATTAAAACCACTGGCCCACATACGGCTGACACCATTAAAGCGATCCAGGGTGATGATAAGGACATTGGCGCGGAAGAAATCGCTCCGTTCCTCAAACCGCTAACTTTCGCGGATGCCAACTACAAAGATGCCCGTGATTGGATGCTGAATTGGGATTACCAGCTAAAAATGGATAGCCAGCAAGCTGGACTCTATGCTTATTTCTGGTATCGCTTAGGTGAAGATATTTTCCGTGACCAAACAGGCGATCTCGTTGGCCCCGACGAAGGCGATCAAGGCATGTGGAGTGTCTATCTACTCCTCCAGAAACCCGACGACGCTTGGTGGGACGATGTGACGACCACCGACAAAAAAGAAACCCGTGATGATATTCTGGTCCGTGCCTTTCAGGAAGCCTATGACCAAATAACCAAGGATCGTGGTGCAGATCGTACCAATTGGGCATGGGGTAAATTCCACACCGCCACCTTCGTCAGCAATCCACTCGGGCAAAGTGGCATCGACATCATCGAAAGTTTAGTCAATCGTGGCCCTGTTGAAACTAGTGGCGGCCCTGATATTGTCAACGCAACCGGCTGGGATTATGGTGATAATGGCTTCAAAGTCGTAGCGCTGCCCTCCATGCGCATGATTGTCGATCTCAATGACCTCTCGCAGAGTCAGTCCATGCACACCACTGGCGAAAGCGGTCATCCATTCAGCCCCCACTACGACGATATGATCGAGTCGTGGCGCAACATTCTCTATCATCCTCAACTTTGGACGCGCGATCAGGTCGATAAAGCCAAAGTCAACGACCTTATCCTAATTCCCGGCTAACAACTGCAACCAAAAGGGGCATAAGTAACATCATGCCCCTGGCATTCACTAAGAATCCGTGTGCTAATTCCTATTGGCGAAGTCGGTACATTCAAAACAAACATGTGGTTTGTCGTTGCGGATGGGAATTCGGAAATCCCCCCCGTGTTGGATACCTCAACGTTCGGTATTTTGGCCCCAAAAATCGCCGCTCAATCGGTTAAATAGCATTGCAATCCGCTCTTGAAAAGTGTCCTTTAATGCCCTTTCTTGGCAAATGGCATTCTGTGTTTATTTCAAGAACAAAAATTCTATCACACTTTTTCAGTTTTGATCGTTTGAATTTGGTTTGAATGTACAAGCGTTATCTTCATAAATGGCCTCAAAACAGCCTCTTTTTACCTGCTCCGCCTGCAAAGCAGGCAAAAATCGGTGTAGTTTCACTCAAGGTATACTGGTTATCGTCACTTTGACGAGCCAAGGCTCCAATAAAGAACCACCATCCCTTGCCTGAACAGCCTTTTTTGACAAGTACTCAAATTTTCTAACAGACCGTCTAGAATGGTTCTTTTTAACCAGCAGCACGGTTCAAACGGCTTCTAACAGTCACTTGGTCAGGAATTCATGCACCAACGATTGGAAATGATGTACGCCATTCTCGCGTAATACCGAAAATCGTCCCTGAGTGTAGACTTTGGACTTCAGCCCCTTCTGAACATTCTTACAGATTTCAATGTCTTCCTGCTGGATTTGATCACTAAAAGCGATAATCTGCTGCATGCTATCCCAGCCTTCGCCCGTCCCCGGTTGCTGGAAATACCATTCAAAAATCGTCAGCGTATGTTCGTGATCAATCGGTATAATGATATTGATCGAAGTGTTGTCCAAGTAGACATTTAGCATCACGTTCGGGAATATCCAGTAGTAAAGTGCCTCTGCCTCGGCTTCCGTCCGCACATAACGCCGGTCATGCAC
>JACDGI010000020.1:0-7936 GCA_013821665.1 Anaerolineae bacterium | reverse complement strand
TCCCCACTGCTAACCGGACGAATCGGCGCATATTGCGACGAATAGTATCGGTAGGTATCGACACGATATTGGTCATAATCCAGTTCTTTAAACAACCCCGGATGGGCAATCGGTAAATGGTACCCTTCCAGATAATTATCAACGTACACCTTCCAATTACAATCGATCACATAATCCCGCCGTTCAATCAAGCTCATCTTGCTCAGGTCAAAACCCTTGCTCAATATTTCTGATTGAATCGGGCCATAACTTTCGCTCATCGGCGCGGCATTCGGATCAAGATTCACGAACACCCACGGTCCCCATTCCTCAACCTTGATCGGTGACAGACAAACATCTTCTTTCGCCCAATTCTGTACGCCCTCAAACTCTGGCGCACGCGTCAACTTGCCATCAAGGTCATATGTCCAACCGTGATACTTACACTGCAAACTTTTACGGTTGCCCTGCCCTAATGCCACCGGCCCTGCCCGGTGCATACACACATTGTAAAACCCACGTAGCTGTTCATCCAAACCGCGTGTAATCACCAACGGCTGCCCGACCACTTCACATGCAAAATAATCGCCAACCCGCCGCACCTGATCAACACGTCCGACAGGTTGCCATGTCTTGTAAAAGATCCGTTCTTTCTCAAGTTCTAACACATGTGGATCGGTGTACCAACTTGACGGAAGCGTCTCGGCTTGCGAAAGGTCATCAGTCGGCTTAAAACGCTTTAAATCGAGCGATTGCTCTACCTTATCAAAATTCAAAGAGTTCATATGTCGAATCCTCCTCACAAATGTTGGGAATAAAAAAGCAAAGGGAATAATCTCTACAGATCATTCCCCAATATGAGATTGTTTAATTATCAGAGGTCATTTATCAGCGAGAGCAAGCAGACAAAGCGTATAACTGGATCGCGGCAGTTCCAATATGAGGAAGAAAGTGGAGGCGCACATCACCCTAGACATTCACAGACTAAAACACGATACGATGGGTAGCCAACAGGAATGCCAATCCTAAAATCGCGACGTTCATAAACAGAAAAATTGAGATGAACATACGCTCGACAGCGGTCATGCCGAGGAAAAGTTTTTGTACTTTCTGTTCATTATCGTCAACAATTTCCATCCCGATATCGTTGTCAAAATCAATACTTTCGTCATCTTCTTCGGTATTATTACGAAGTTCATCTAACATCGTGTAGCCCCTTGGTCAATTCATCAATATAATCGTAGAATAGCCGAGAAAATCAGCACTGTCAATTTATCCGTTTCCACACCCCGTCTGCCAATCGGAAAACAGCATCGGTCTGCTGTATATTAGGATCATCCCCTACCGCGACAGTTGCCCGTAAAATGACACTTGCATCCGTTCCTACCTCGGTCTGAACCGATGTGACAGAATTTTTGCTAGCCGCTGCTCGTGCATTAAATCGTTGGTACGCCAAATCGCGCACAGCCGCATCCCGCGTATCGTACAGTGCCAAATAATTCGTCTCATCTTGCTTCTGAATTAAATCGTCTTCCGTCGTCAAACGCCATGTGAGATAATCGCGCCAATCCAGCGCAGTTTGCTCCAAAGACTTGCCCGTAATCTGCGCCAGTAAACTGATATTGGAATCAGGTCTCAGTGCCGATAGAAGTTGTCCGACAGCCTTCGAGCCATAAATCGTTGTGAGGCTGTCCATCAGATACGAATTTGTATTGACTTGTACCAATTGCCCAACCAGCCATGACACGACTGCTTGCCGTAAATAAGTTGCATCTGCCGGATACACGGGTTGTAGATTATTAGACGCTTGCGAAACCAGACGATCCGCAATTTTCTCAGCTACAATCAGTTGTCCATCCACATCGAATGGCATATCCGAACGCGCACGCCGAATGTATGGGGAAGGTATTTGTAAATGCCAGTCATTGCCGGTTGCCCACGAAACTTGTAACGTTTCATCGGGGATCACTTCGACTGTTATTTCAGGAATCGTACCGCACGTCAAAGATGAGCAAGCCGTCTGCAACCATGCTGCCATATGATCAGCAACTTCTTGCCCAAAAAGCTTATCAACTATCTGGTAGCGCACGGTAACATTTTGTACCTTCTGCACTTCAAGTTCGCCCCAGAAAGTGTAGTCCGGTGGCACATGTCGCCAACCATCTTCGTAATGCCAATAAAACCATACACGCGTATAAGGAACACCGTTGACAATCTCTTGGACGTTTACCCGTGCCCGCGTGCGGTCAATCTGAATATCAGTAACCTCACCTGTTAGTTGAACGCCCTGCTGCATTTTGAGATCTTGATATTGGTTGAAAATTTGTTGTTGAATCTGGAGCCAATCTGGTGAAGCGCTGCGTTGTATAGCCGAGAAACTCGCAAAATCACCGAGGCGTAAGGCAGTGACTTCCGCGTCAACTGTACCGCGTAACGTCTGCTCAATATCATGCTCGACCGCTTGCAAGCGCAGCGCAACGAAACCGCCAATACCCGCGAAAATAGCCAGCACGATCAGAATAAATATTAAGAAGCGCAGACGAGGCACCCATCTCCGGCGAGCAAATGCTGCACCTTCACCGGAACGCTGCACCCGTGTCTTTTCCGCCTCAATTTCCCAATCGAAACGTACACCCATGACTTATCCTAACGCTATATCACCGGCGATGACACGTTCGATTTGACCATCTGCACGACGGATCAAAAGCGCACCATAACGCTCAACATCTTGTGCCAAACCAGTGACTTCTTTATCGGCTGTTTTTACTCGAACATCCTGACCAAGTGTGATGAGGCGATTTCTCCATGCAGTAAACAGCTCATCGCTTCCCAATCGGGTTGACCAATAATCAACGCGGGCTAACAAATCAACCAGTAAATCAACACGTTTGACTTGCCGTCCCAACACAGGTTCAATGCTGATGGCACTATTAATCAATTCGGTCTTTGAAAAATCAATCCGCACATTGATTCCCATCCCCAAGACCACACCGACGAGTCTATCACGCTCCCAAACGGCTTCCGGCAAAATACCTGAGACTTTTAAGCCATTAAGCATCACATCATTCGGCCATTTTATACCGACCGACTCGATGCCCAAGCTTTTAACCATATCATAAATTGCGAGCGCGCCTAACATCGTAATTTGCCCTAAATCATGAGCCTGCGGATGCAAAATAACCGAGACGATGAGGGCTGTACCGGGCGGAGTATGCCATACACGGCCTAGCCGTCCCTTGCCTTTAATCTGCTCATCCGCCACAACAATCGAACCTTTAGCGGTTCCACTATTCATCCATTCCAACGCAACATCATTGGTGCTACCAATCTGCGAAAAGTAGCGCACCGGTCGCGGTTGAAGTCGTTTTATGAGTTCCTGTTCATTCAAAGTCATCGCCTACAATCCTCGTTCAACCTGCTGATTGTAGCATCTTTAACCATGCTGTAGAACTATCAACGCGTCAATAAGGTTGCTATACTCATCTCAGAAATGGCACGAAAGCAGATCATTGAAAATCAGTTTTGATGGAAGATAAATGATGGATCACCTTTATACCCCTTGGCGCATGGCTTACATTCGCGGCGAAAAAACACCGGTTGAAGGCTGCGTCTTTTGTGCGCTGGCAGCCGCAGAAAATGACAACAATCAAGTCATCGCTTACTCGAAGTACGTTTATGTCACGCTAAACAAGTATCCCTATAACAACGGTCATTTGATGGTCATCCCCTATGAGCATGTCCAGACATTGGAATCTCTCTCACCGGAAGCACTCAGCGATTTGATGTTAACGACCAACCGTGCCCTTGCCGTCCTAAGGAAAAACTACAACGCATACGCCTTTAACTTGGGTGCAAATATCGGCGCTGGTGCTGGCGCGGGTATCGCTGAACATTTCCATTTTCATATCGTACCGCGCTGGCCGGGTGATGCTAACTTTATGACCGTTGTGGGCAATACCCGCGTCATTCCTGATACGCTTGAAAACATCTATAAGGAACTCAAAGCGAGTTGGCAAGCCTTGTATCGAGAGGATAACACGCATGATAAGGGATAAAAGTCTACGCGATCCCATAATATTGGGCAGCGCACGCACGCCACAGGGTAAATTTCTGGGCGGACTTGCCTCTCTTACGACTGCTGAACTCGGTCAAATTGCCGTCCAAGCGGCGGTAGAGCGCAGCGCTATCGATACGGCACATATTGATGAAGTTATCATCGGTAATGTCGTGAGTGCCGGTGTAGGCCAAGCCCTTCCCCGACAAATCAGCATCGGCGCTGGCATTCCTGAACATGTAGGCGGCAGCGTCATCAATAAAGTTTGTGGTAGCAGCTTAAAAGCACTGATGATTGCATCCAACGCTATCAAATCGCAGGACGGCGATCTCTATATTGCTGGCGGTGTCGAAAGCATGAGCCGCGCACCCTACCTTAACGACTCCGTGAGGCAAGGGAACAAATACGGCGCAGTGCAGTTACGCGACGCGCTTCAAACCGACGGTCTGTGGTGCGCTCTCTGTGATTGGAGCATGGGTAATGCCGCCGAGTATATCGGTGAGCAATTTCAAATTACCCGTGACGAAATGGATAAGTTTGCTCTACGCAGCCATCAACTCGCGGCTCAAGCCACCGATACTGGCAAATTTAGTCGTGAAATCGTACCCGTTACGATTAAATCGCGTAAAGGTGACACAGTTATCAAACACGACGAAGGTATTCGCCGCGACACAACCTTGGAAGCATTAGCCAAACTTCCGCCAGCCTTCAAACCCGATGGAAGTGTTACGGCTGGTAATGCCCCCGGCATGAATGATGGTGCAGCGGCATTAGTGGTCAGCAGCCGTCAATACGCTGAGCAGCAGCAACATCAACCAATTGCTCGTGTTGTTGGTTATGCTCAAGCAGCCGTCGAACCCAAATCGATATTTTATGCCCCTGTCAAAGCCATTCCTTTAGCCTTACAACGCACCGGTTGGGCAATGACTGATGTTGATTTATTTGAGCTAAATGAAGCCTTTGCCGCACAGGTATTAGCGGACATCGCAGGGCTAAAGCGCGGTGGCTACGAGCTACCCCTAGAAAAATTGAATTTAAATGGCGGCGCTATCGCCCTCGGACATCCTCTCGGTGCAAGTGGCGCACGGGTACTCATCACGCTCATTCATGCCTTACAGGATCGAGGACTTAAACGGGGAGTAGCCGCTTTATGTTTGGGTGGGGGCGAAGCTGTTGCCTTGGCGATTGAATTGGAATGAAAATCAGCTATTAGAAGCGTTAGCTGGCGGTTCGATTTGCGGCAACGTGAATACAAAGGTTGTCCCTTTTTCGGGCAGGCTTTCAACTTGGATTGTCCCGCCATGAGCTTCCACAAAACCACGCACAATCGCCAGACCTAATCCCGTACCCCGGCGACCATCACTGGTCTGGGCACGAGATTGTTCCCCTCGATAAAAACTCTTAAATACGTTGGGCAAATCCGCTTCGGGAATATATGATCCGCTGTTATGGACACTAATTTCAGCCTGATGATTTTGCTTGCGAACATTGAGCGTAACTTCACCACCGCTCGGTGTATATTCAAGCGCGTTATCAATCAGGTTGTACAAAATGCGCTGCATCTTATCCGGTGCGATATACATCATATCAATCGCCGGATCAACTTCGGCTGAAAGATGTACCGAACATGCCTTCGCCCGCGCATTCATATTACTCAGTGTGTCGGACACCAAATCGCGCAGTGACGTTTTCTGTCGGGTCAATGGAATATGCCCCGTATCCAGTTGAGCAAGGTCGAAAAGATCGTTAATCAAATGTCCCATATGGGTAATTTCGTTTTGCATGTTCTGTTGGTAGCGTTTGACGGTTTCTGGATCATTAACCACACCGTCCATCATCGCCTCATTCATTGCGCGAATAGCTGACAAAGGTGTCCGTAAATCATGCGATGCCCATGCGATAAGGTCTCGGCGGGTTTGTTCTAGTTGCCGCTTTTGCTCATCAACTTTTTCGAGGTCGGCGGCTACCTGGTTAAACATCGCTGCCAATTGGGCCAAATCATCATTGCCAACCACAGGCAGTCGTACTTTCCAATCAGAACGGGCAAGTGCTTGAACACCCTTCGATAACTCAAAAATACGGTCACGTATTGTACGGGCGATAAAAAACGTTGAAACCGCCGCAATAATGCCCGCGAAAATCAACAATCCGGTGGTCAAAACCAGATCATGTTCTTTGATGAACATGAGGCGCGCCGTAATCCACACATTGATGAATACCAGCACCACCGTCAGCACAATAATGGCAAACAATGCTGTTCTTAAGCTCAGGAAGCGCTGTAACATCCGCTGTCGATACAGCAAATAGGTCACACCGACCGTAACTAATCCGCTGCTCACCATATACAAAAATAGATTTTGGATATCCTGCGCAGGTGGATTTAGCGCCGGTACAACCACCATCATCGCCAGCAAAAAGGCGACCAACACCGCGATAACAAGTTGCACTAAAGGCGGGATCTTCATACTTCTGGCTCGAACTTATAACCGACACCCCACACTGTTTGGATATAGGTGGGTTGAGCGGGATCAGGTTCGATTTTTTCACGTAATCGCCGGATATGTACAGTGACAGTGCTTTCATCACCGTAAAACTCGTATCCCCAAACCTGATTAAGCAGTTGCTCACGTGTAAATACCTGCTGTGGATGACGCGCAAACAACCACAACAAATCAAATTCACGGGCGGTCAAGATAACAGATTCCCCTTTAAGCATGACGGAACGACGCAGCGGATCAATTTGCAAATGTTTGAATTCGACCGGTTTTTCGGCACTTTCGACATCATTTCCTGCACGGCGCAAAACAGCTTTTACACGGGCAACCAATTCGCGTGGACTAAATGGTTTGACCACATAATCATCTACACCAAGCTCAAAACCGGCCAATCGGTCAACTTCATTCCCGCGTGAGGTGAGCATAATAATTGGCACACGACTTTGTTCGCCAGCATATTCGGGAGCGTGCCGAATTGAACGTGCAATCGAGAATCCGTCTATTCCACCGGGCAGCATAATATCAAGCAAAATCAAATCGGCGTGCTTCTCGCGTAGCAAATCCAATGCGTTCGCCCCCATATCTGCCTCAATGACCGCAAAGCCATCGAGTTCTAGATAACGGCGAACAACTTCCCGTAGTGTAGCTTCATCATCAATAATGCAAATGGTTTGTGTTTTTGACATATCAGCATTCTACAGCCAGTCAATTACAAGAAGATTACGCGATAATCAGCTTACAACACAATAACCGTCATGGAATAACCAACGAAATAGGCAGCCTAAACGCATTATCAGGCGATGATACGGCTAGTCGTGTCGAGTCGTTCGGATTATACCAACCGAGAATAATGCGGTATGATCCCGAAATGATAGGTGTTGATGCACTGAGATTATGCCGCGTAATAAACTGTTCCCCTACCCGCCAATAATGCGTCGGCAAATTCGGCGGTGCATCGCCCTGCCCTACAACCTGATTATGATCATCCAGCGCCTGTACAAACACCGTATCGTTCGCATTTAACGCGGCCTTTGATTGCCACATCAAAGTGAGCATCGTGCCTTCGAGTTGATAACCAACAAGTTCAATCGCATCACCGAACACAACAGGTGTGACAGGCGTTATGTTTTCAGCTGTTTCTTGAGTGTTGACGGGCGCAAAGCCTCCAACATCCAGCATGACACTTTTTAAGGGCTGATTATTCTGATCAACGGCATTCACCAGTGTTTTATCAACATAATTCCACCATCCAACTTGCATACGTAGACGTGAAATTGCGCTGCTTGATGTGTCTAGTGTAACAGTATAAGTATCGGCGTAAATGGCTCCAGCTTGCCACATTGAAGTCCGTAAGCGACCAGAACCCGGATAACTATCCACCTTACCGATAACCGTGCCATCATCCAAT
>JACDGI010000566.1 GCA_013821665.1 Anaerolineae bacterium | reverse complement strand
ATGCCGCGCCGGAAATCAACTACTACACGTCGAGCAGTGTCACACTCACTTGGACGGGCGTGAGCTGGGCCACCGGTTACGAGGTGCAGGTGGACGACAACCCGACCCTCGCCGCGCCGTTCGAATATGACCAGACGGTCAGCGCCAACACGCTGCAAGTCACGGTCTCGCCGCTGCCGAATGGGACGCATTACTGGCGCGTCCATGCCAAACGTGCCGATGGCACATGGGGCGGGTGGAGTACGGTACAGACGTTCACCGTCGCTGCGCCGTAGAGCCGGTTAGGAAAATTAAACGGAAGAAATAATATAATTGAACCGCCAAGTCGCCATCCACAGGAGGCTTCGCGCAGAACGCCAAGATCAAGGCACAGAAGGAATTTAACGCAAGGGCGCTAAGTCGCAAGGACGCAAAGAGAGATAAAATTAAGATAGAAAGTTTATGCGTTGGTCAGTAGAAGGAGGTAGTTATGGCACTGCGGGTATTTGTGGACTACAACACTATATCAGATGATGTGCAGGGAAGAATTCACATTAACACTGTGGTATTTAAATCTCTCTTAGAACTTCTTCAACCTGATCTACCATTGGTTTTGTTTGATGAGGAGAGTTTAGAAGTTGATGCAGTAGCAGAATATGAGCTTGAATATGATTTTTGGTATGGCGTTCCAGATTGGTCGACGCGGCGCGAACTGCCACAGTTGACCAAAGAACAACAGGATAATGTACATAAATTGATGTCGCTTGATTAGCCGACAAGTAAGAACGGCAGGACGGATGAGGCACGCCTCATCTCTACAAATATCGGGCCGCTTATTTAACCCTCGCAGGATCTACGCATCAAATTCATTAGGCGTAAGGTGACAAGCCACTGACTTGCCCAAACAGTCTAGATCGGTTAAAAACCTCCCTACTCGTCCGAACTATTCAGGACTCGAACATCATGGCCGAACAGGATCTCGATCAGCTTCAAAAACATATTTATGCGTCCTATCTGCGGGATCTCGCCGAACTGGGCGAACAAGGCACACTCGACCACCTCGAACGTGGCAAACAATTTGATTTATCAGGTACGCTCAAAAATGGCGGTGTTCTGGTCTTTCCCCACACGAACGTCAAAGACTGCGGCTATCAGGTTGCTGCCTGTGTACATGCCTGCCTAGACAGCGGTGCAGATCAGGTGCTGGTCATCAGCGTCCTCCACGCCTTTACCGACGATATGGAACAGGCGCGGCGGCGGGTTGCGGCAGGCGGCGATTTTAGACAAGAGCCGTCATGGGGCATCCAAGGGCCGGGGATTACCGGACGTGATAACTATACGCGCGACCATGTGTTGATCGGTTGGCATCATTTTTGGGAGGCGGAAACCAAAAGGCGCGGCGGAAAAATTCCCAAAGTCATCGAACGTTATCCCTATCTCGCGGGCGGTCATCCCGAACAGCTTCCCGGCATTGAAGATGTTGCCGCCATCGCCAAAGATTCGGTCATCGTCTCGACAGCCGACGCTTTTCATCACGGTATTGGCTATGGCGACACACCTGAAAATTCATTCGATCCTGATGAAACCGGACTGCGCCGCGCCAAGAGCGTCATTGAGGATGGCATTCGCATCCTCGAAAAAGGCGATTACTGGGGCTATAACCAGCACTGCGTCCAAGCGAAAAGCGACGCGCGTGATGCCGGACAGGTTTTCCGCTACCTTCGTGGCCCGATGACAGGCCGCGTTATCGACATGAGCTACACCGACGCATCCGAACTCTATAACCAACCCTCGCCCACATGGGTTGCTGGCGCACTCACCGAGTGGCGGCGTTCGTAGAAACAGTCAGAATTCATTGAACCGCAAAGAACGCCAAGATCAGGCGGAGATTTTTAACAGTAGTATATGTATAGAATACGGCACTTTATTAAAGTTTCGCTATTTCTAAGTCTGTTGTTTTGCCTTGCAATCTTGATAGCTATCGTTATAGGGCAGCAACAACCGCCTTCTAGCTGGTCAACTATATTGCACTTTAATGAATGTGAGTTACCGTGTTGGCTTGGGATTGTTCCGAGCGAGACAACATTGGCAGAGGCGCGAAAGAAAATAGTGCAGACCTATATGGATACCTCAGTCTATTCACTTGATGACCGAGGCATGTACTTCAAAGTAACTTACGTACCTACAGGAGCCAATTTTGGAATTACGCTTCAAGCAAAAGATATGAGCCAATCACCACAGTCGATCATTCAAGAAATCTATGTCTATAGGATAATCAACCCAGATACTGATCCTCCAACCATACCTGACTTATACGCTGATCTGGGGAATCCTGAGATGGTTAGGCTTATGTCGGGGGTAGAGAATGAGCAAGTAGTTTTGTTGTATCAAGGACAACAAACACTCGTATTTCTTGACGATTTAGACTGCGACAGGATTCCGCTAAAGCAAGAAATTACGCAAATTACGCTGATTGACCCACAAAAAACCCCTCACTTTGCTTGGCTTTCTGATCCTCAAATGTGGCAAGGATTTGGGCGATGCTACAACTTCATTCGAAAACTATTTCCATAATGAAACAAACGGGCGGGAAAAATCCCGCCCCTACAAGGAAAATATTGGCGTGACTAGCGCAGGGTGATGACCCAACCGGTGCCGGTGACGCTGACGATGACGCCGCCGCTCTTGACGAACAAAACGGGGATGATGGGTGCATCGGCGCGGGTGAAGTCGATGGGCTGGCCGAGCTGGGAGCCGTTGGCATAAGCCGTGATCGCGCCGGTTTTAAGGTCACGTTCCAAGCGAATGCGCACGACCACCACATTGACAGCTTGATTACTGAAGTTGGTGACTTTCTCACCGGAGCGTTGGCCGAGTTTGATGACTCCCGGCTGTACCAATTGGACGTTCACACCTGCCGTTTTGGTAGGATCAGAGGCATCTTGCAACATCGCACCAAAATAGACTTGATCGGCTGAAATCACGGCGGGATTAAAGGTGGTGAGCGTCAGTTCGACTTCCACTCGGCGGATGCGACTGGCGGCGTTATTGCCATAATAGGTTTCGAGCAGCGCGGCGGGAATCGGCAGGAAAAGCGTGTCTTTATCGCCGGTGGTTTCGGACCCCAAGCGCCAATAGGATTGGTTGAGCGTAACCACCTTGAAGAATTGGTTGACATCCCAAGGTTCGCTGGCTTTGGGCAATCCATCAAATACCGTCAACAAATTCTGCGGCCCTTGTAAGCCCTGCGGTGGCAGCGTGGGTGTCGGTGTGTTGGTCGGTGACGGAATGGTGGTCGGCGTCGGTGTGATGCTGGGTGTGGGCGACAAGGTGATTGTCGGTGTACTGCTCGACAAAACATCCGTAGGCGCGTCAGTAGGCGCGAAAGCCGTCAACGGTGGCGGTTGCAATGAAGGCTGCGGCGAGGCCGATGGCAGTAACGTCGCGGTCGGTTGATCACCCGCGCCAAGAACTGGCAAGAGTGTAGGCGATGCCAGTTGGCTGTTCAAACCGGTGCCAACGGAAGGATCAATAGTGGTGGTCGCGGTTGGGACGAGAGCGGCCTGAGTGGTAGCATCATCGGTGGTAGCGGTGGCGGTAATGGTCAGGGCGACATTGGGCGTACCGCTGCCATTGGCGACTGCCGTGACGATGGCAATCAAAGCGATTACGACGACCAAACCACCGACGATCAGCAGTGGACGCGGCAAACGGGCGCGTGTTCCACCTGTGGACGGCGCGACTTCTTCCGGCTCGTAACTGTAACGCGAACCTTTATAAGTATATTCGGGAATTTCGGCATCCTCATCGACGCGCGGCGTGGGTTCAGTCGTGGGTGGCGCGGGAAACTCCGGCGCGTTATCGGTAAGGTCATACCAATGGCGATAAAGTGGATAAGCCGGATGCCGGTCGATAAACATGGCGCGGAACAACTGGTTAAAGCGGTTGAGTTTTTCGCTGCGGCGGACGTTATCGATATACACTTCCAAAAACTGTTCGTACGTATCACGCCAGCCGCGCAAAGTGGGCGTGTAATTCTCACCAAGCAAGCGCACGGTGACATCAACCATGCGTTTCATGGCGCTGCGGATGCTCTCCTGCGGTTCAGCCGGTTTGCTGTCGATGGCGGTGTTCATCAAACGGGATTGGTTGTGTAGTTCGGCGGCTCCGGCTTGCAGTTCCATCAACCACGAGCGATAGGGCGTGAGCGTCACCGAGGCGGACTGCTCGACATCGTTGATGGCGTTGATGGCATTTTCGATCTTGATGCCAGCCGAACGGAACTCACCATCTGACCAATCTCGCAGGGCGTTTTCCATCTCACGCAGACTGTAAATCCCTGCCGAGAGGGTGCGCGACTGCGGGTTATCTTCCAACTTTTTGCGCGTCACTTCGAGGGTGGGCATAGCGGCGGCGTTATTGACGCTGTTGAGCATCTCCGCGCCCGCGTTCAGTTCACGGCGGCGGTCAATAAAATCAACCAAGGCACGGGTGAGCGTGTG
This sequence comes from Anaerolineae bacterium, assembly GCA_013821665.1. Taxonomy (GTDB): domain Bacteria; phylum Chloroflexota; class Anaerolineae; order Aggregatilineales; family Phototrophicaceae; genus CFX2. The sequence continues at coordinate 955 of JACDGI010000566.1, read as the reverse complement.
GCGCTGACCGTATTCGCCCAAGGTTCGCAGCGCGGCTTCTTTCCAGAAGTCGGCATCTTCCAAGCGGCCTTCGTTGGCATCGAGTACGCCGAGCAAAATGTAGTTGGCGAACAAGATATGCGGGGCGGCGGTGCTGTTGCGTCCAAAGAGTTCGACTAAACCTTTGCCCATCGCTTTAAGATAGGTTTCTTTGCTGGGCATCTGCGCCGAGAAATTATCACGGATGGTGATTTCTTCGGGCGCATAGAGATGCTCCAAGCCAACCACAGCCGCCTGTGTACCTTTGACGTTACTGGCACCGTTGCGTTCGGCCCAATCACGGGAGATTTTACTGAGTTCGCGTAAACGTCCAGCAGCCAGACGTTGGGCATCATCACGGGCGATTTCATAGGCTTGTTGGCCTAACCGTTCAGCATCAGCCAAACGTCCGCGATCATAGGCCTCCCAACCATCGGCCAGCGCACGGCCTAAGCCACCGAACAGTGCGTGGCGTTCAACATACTGCGCGTTGGTGACAATGGTACGGACTTGATTCAACCAGCCAGCGAGAGTCGGGCTGATGGTGCTGACCGAATCAATGGCTTCGGTGAGGGCTTCGATGGAGCCGAGACGATCACCCTGAATGGTGGTTTCGGCATAAATAGCCCACGCTTGTCGGGCAGCTTCCAAACCGGCGATCATGCCGACGAGGAGTTCATCAAACAGGCGTTCGCGGAAAGGCGTGAGATCACGTCCGGTCGTTTCGAGCCAAGCGGATAAATCCGAGCCATCAGCCGAGGGGACATAGGTTTGATAAGAACCGAGCAGTTCATACAGGCCGTCGAGCATCCGACCGAGGCCATCCCACGCGGGATTGGTGGGGTCAATGGCACGGCTGCCATCCAGAGCGTGAACGGCATCGCGCGGGCTAGACGTGGCTTGTCGCCCGATAACATGCATATTATCGGCTAGTGCC
>JACDGI010000565.1 GCA_013821665.1 Anaerolineae bacterium | reverse complement strand
GCCCAGCCACCGCTGTATCCCGCTACTAAACCGAGGGTCGTACCCACAATGACTGCAAAGGTGACGCTGGTAATACCCACTACCAGCGATGTTCGTGCGCCGTACATCAAACGGCTAAACACGTCACGCGCGTTCAAATCCAGCCCTAGAACATGTTGAGGTTTGGTGCAGCCGAGAAAGTTGATGCAGGGGGCACTTGCAGGTAATTTGCCACTTTCACCCGGTCGACCAATCATTGAAAGATTAGGATCATAGGGGGCAATTAAAGGGGCAATCAGTGCAATTATAATAAGCGTTCCGATGACAATGGCACCGGAAACGGCTGAGCGATTGCGCCTCAGATTTTTCAGGGTTTCAATAAGACGATTATCAGGACTCGCCTTTTGCAGGACCTGCGTATCTTTGAGCGTAACGATACTGGGAGTTGCACTTGTCATTGCTCAAGCCACCTTATAACACTTAACTCAAACGGATACGCGGGTCTACGTATCCATAAAGAATATCAACCAATAAATTGATGAGGACAAAAGCGATAGCAGTGACCAGTGTAACGCCCTGCACGATTGCATAATCCCGCGCTGTAATGCCATCAAACAGCGTTTTGCCAATGCCAGCAAAGCCAAAGATCGTTTCAGTCAGCACCGCACCCGCGATAAGCCCACCAAAGTTTAACCCAATAATGGTTATGACCGGCAAAAGGGCATTGCTGACCGCATGACGCACCACGACTCGATACTCGGATAACCCTTTTGCACGAGCGGTACGAACATAATCTTGTCCGAGTGTTTCAAGGACGGTTGAGCGCGTCATACGGGCAATAATCGAAAGGGGTATCGTGCCGACGGCAATTGCCGGCAGAATGAGATGGCGGGCGCTATCTACAAATTGCTGACCATTTAAGGTCAGAATGGAATTTAAAATGTTGAGGCGTGATATGAAAATCAAAAGACCGCTAGCCGTTTGTTCGGAGGCTGCGATTCCCCACGAGATATAAAATGGTGTGTAATTCGCACCTGCGGTTAAGCGTCCCGATGGGGGTAATACAAATGGGGTGTCTTTTAAAATCACGCTGAAGAAAAAGGCTAACATCAAACCCAGCCAGAATACAGGCATTGATACGCCGATATTTGCGCCGACCATTGTTGCAACATCCAACTTGGAGTTGTAACGATAAGCCGAAAGGATGCCCAACGGAATGCCTAAGACGATGGCAAAGACCAAAGCGGTGATGGCAAGTTCCATTGTGACAGGTAAACGCTCGACCAATAAAGAAGTCACCGGACGACCATAACGCAGCGAATCACCCAAATTACCCTGAAAAATATTCGTCACATAAAGGGCGAACTGGGTGGGGATGGGTTTATTGAGCCCCATCTTTTCAATGAATGGTTTACAAACTGCGTCAGTGGCTTTTTCGCCGAGCATGGCACGGCATGGATCACCCGGAATGGAACGCCCTAATGCAAACGTAACAATAAGGATGCCAAGCAAGACAGGAATGGCGAGAACGAGTCTGCGAAGTATAAAAGCTGACATGGCGTTTGTTCCAGTTGAGCAATCATTTTTCAAAAACCGAAGGGCGGGTTATTTGAATTAGCCCGCCCTTAACAGTCGTGATACCGAACGTGCTAGAAACTAGCTAGCTGCTGGTGCATTCAAGAACGCACCGAAGAACGTGTTGAAGTAATCCCATGTTGCGCCAGTACGACCAACATGCAGGGGGTTCTTAGCATCCCACATGGTTGCGTAGGTGGTGAACACATCGCTCGAGTCAAAGTCAGAACCGTCGGAGAACTTGACACCTTGACGAAGTTTGAAGGTCCATTCCGTCAAATCAGCGTTGGCTGACCAGTCGGTTGCCAATGCTGCCACGACGTTACCGCCACCCAACTCGAAACCGAGCAGTGAGTCAGTAATCTGTTCGCAAGCGGCAAAGGTTTCGCCGTCGCTCTCGTCGTTGCAATACAGGCTGATGGGTTCGGCGTTTTGTTCGAAAATGATCGAATCGGTGTCAGGATTTTCCATGACGCGGAATTGCGCGGCAGAGAATGCACCGGTGTAAGCACCCTTGATGCTAGCCTTGAAAGCACCAGCGTTACCACCGTGAGCGACTGGAACCATTGGTGCGAAAGCCGCAATTTCGTCGTTGGCATCTTTGTAAATCTTCAAGCGTTCTGCCGGATCAGAGAGTTGGGCAGCTTTGGTCAGCAGAGCGGTCAGCTTATCATCGTGCTTACCGAAACTGGGGCTGGAGCTGGCACCAAAATGATAGTCGAGGAAGTTTGTTGCATCAGGATAGTCAGCGCCCCAACCAAGCATAAACAGGGGGAGCTTGCCAGCGGCTGCTGCATCAAGGAATGCACCGGATTCCATCGGTGTAATGTTGACTTCGATGCCCAGTTCTTTGAGCTGTGCCTGAATATCGGTTGCAATAACCGAGGGTTGTGGCAGATAACCACGGACGACATCACGGAAGCTCATGTCGACCTTGATCGGCAGGGTGACACCTGAATCGGCCATAAGTTGTTTAGCTTTAGCCAAATCGTAGTTGATTGCGGTGGAGTCAGCAGTATAACCGAAGATGCTGGGGGGCATGAACTGATCGGCTGCAACTGATCCGGGGGGATAGAAGTTGTCAACAATACGTTGTTTGTCGATACCATATTCCAGCGCCTGACGAACCTTGACATTGTCAAAAGGCGGGAATGTATTATTCATACCGAGGTAGAAGGTGTTGGTTGACAGGCCGGGATACAGCTTGAAGTCAGGATTGGCTTCAATGGTCGCGAAGTCGCTGGGGCCAACGTTGGCGATGCCATCAACTGTACCGGCTTGAAGTTCGTTCCAGCGGGCGGCGGCTTCCGAGTTCCATTTCAGGATGGCAGTTTTTTCGATAGGAGCATCACCCCAATAGTTTGGATTGGCTGTGAAGTCGATCTCGTTGCCCTTATCCCACTTTTGCAGCATGTAGGGGCCAGTACCAATGGGGGCGCTCAGCAGGTCGCCCGTGCCGCCGGTTTTCTGGAGATAATCGCCAGATTGGATAGCCATCGCCGAAAATGCTACCTTTGAAGGGATAGCCGGGTCAGGATTGCACAAAGTCATCTTAAAAATATATTTATCGACAGCTTCAATGGCTTTGAGGTTACCCTTGTAGGTCGTACCGCAATCAGGCGCTTCGAGCTTCATGGCATCCTGCGCGAACGCTGGAACCGCTAGGCTCAAGGCCACCACTGCTGTTGCGAGCAGCGGTATCATACGAAAAACAGACTTCATAATCGAACTCCTTGAAATATTCAACGGACAGCAATCAGTATTTCTGTGTGATATACACAGCATTCCCCCAAAAGGTTCGTAGCAGGAAATTGTATACAGGATTCGTGACTTTGCCAAATTCGGCTTTAGTGAAAAGTCACTAATTGGGTTGTTAGGTAAACCGTAAGATTACGGCAAGCGTCTAGCGAGGAAGCGTGATACCCTATCTTAATTGTAATGAAATAACCAAGTAAGAAGCTTTTAATTCGTATAGTCAATAAACATTTAGCATGATTTTGCGAATATGGGAAAGGAAACGGATATGAAAGTTTTGGGACTTCACCATATCTCACTCGTTAGTGCAAACGCCCAACGAACAGTCGATTTTTATACGCAAGTGCTGGGATTACGACTGGTTAAGCAGACCGTAAACTTCGATGATCCCAGCAGTTATCATCTGTATTTTGGTGACGCAACCGGTAAACCGGGAACGGCAGTCACATTCTTCGAGTGGAAGGGGGCTAAACGCGGCCATCCGGGCGTTGGTGGTACACATCATTTCGCGCTGCAAGTCGCTGATTATGATTGCTTGCTCAAATGGAAACGCCGCCTCGTGGATTTGAATCTCAAAGTGGATGGGCCACTTGACCGGCATTATTTTAAGTCGATTTATTTTCAAGATCCCGATGGCACGATTGTCGAAATAGCGACCATCGGCCCCGGTTGGACGCTTGATGAAGCCCCTGACAAAATTGGCACTGAGTATCGCGAACCACCTCCTCAGATGATGGTCAACAACCGCGATGAAGCTCGTATTCAAGCCGAGACATGGAGCGAACCTGTACCAGCTATCACAGCGGATATGGCACTCTCACGAGGGATGCACCATATCACGGCGATTGGTTCGGATATTGAGCGTACCAACGCCTTTTATGCTGATCTTTTGGGGATGCGGCGCGTCAAGATGACCTCGAACTTTGATGACCCGAACTCTGCCCATTGGTATTGGGGTGTGGATGAGGGCAAGCCCGGAACCCTCATTACCTATTTCGAGCGTGACCCTGAGAAGGAAGGTTATGCGCAAATGGGTGCGGGGCAGACGCATCATTTCGCATTTGCGGTCGCCGACGAAGCCGAGCAAACCGAGTGGCGCATTCGCCTGAGCAAAGCAGGTTATCGCGTGTCACCCATTATGGATCGGACGTACTTCAAGAGTGTCTATAGCAATGATCCTGATGGGCATATTGTTGAGTTAGCCACTGTTGGGCCGGGATTTTCAGCCGACGAAGATGTGGCGACGTTGGGAACCAAACTCATGCTGCCCTCATGGCTAGAGCCACAGCGTGAAATGATTACACAGCGGCTGACTCCACTGGTCGTCCCTGAATGGAAACCGCCGTTGGAGACCAATAAATGAGTACGAATGACCCGCATCAAGGACAGCCAATTCGGTACACCGGAGTAGGTCTGGAACATGCTAAAGCTGTGATGATTATGCTGCATGGGCGTGGGGCAACTGCCGAGGATATTCTCACACTTACCAGCGAATTTAATCAGTCGGGATTTCTCTACATCGCACCTCAGGCGGCTGGCTACCAATGGTATCCCAACCGCTTTATGATGCCCATTGCTACTAACGAACCCTACTTGTCATCTGCTTTGAAACTGGTCGATGATAACGTAAATGCTGTGGTCGCAGCAGGAATCCCCAAAACAAAAATTGTCCTGCTTGGCTTTTCACAGGGCGCATGTCTCGCACTGGAATATGTCGCCCGTAATCCACAGCGCTATGGTGGCATCGCCGGATTGAGCGGTGGACTCATCGGAGATGTTATTCGTGAGTACCACGGTTCGATGGATGAGACCCCGATGTTTCTAGGATGCAGTGATAAAGATATGCATATTCCAAAGGAACGGGTTATCGAAAGTGCGGCTGTATTTCGTGGTTTAGGCGCAAATGTGATAGACCGTTTGTATCCGAACATGGGGCATACGGTGAACGAGGATGAACTCGAAACAGTAAGCCGCATGATGGCTTCCGTCAGCCAGCCCTGATGACATGATAAGGCCAGTCTGACAATCCTCAGTTGTCAGACTGGCCTTTTGTTGTTTACTATACGCACGTATTCATCATCCTTGAAAGCGATAAACCATGCCAACAATTCCTTCGGATATTGAGATTGCTCAGGC
>JACDGI010000019.1 GCA_013821665.1 Anaerolineae bacterium | reverse complement strand
GCGTAATCTGGGTTATGTCAACGCGATCACCGTCATCTTGCTGCTTATTTTGATGATCTTCACCGTCGCGAACTTTTACTTCTTCGAGTGGAGACGCATTAAAGATGATCAATAAACCCCGGAACCTCGGTGGATTGCTCGCCAATGCACTCGTGATTACGCTGTCATTGCTCTGGCTTGTACCACTGGCCTTCACACTCTTGGTCAGCGTTCGTCCAGAAAATGAACCCATCACCAACGGCAATATTTTCTTCGATTGCATCGATCATACGACTTCTACCGTCGATACAGCCAACGGCTTCAATCTATTGGGCTGCACCTTCACCCTGCAAAATTATCAAGATGCCCTACAAGTAGCGCCGTGGCCGACGCACTATGCCAACAGCCTCATCTTTGTGTTCGGAACGCTCGTTGTCCAAGTCGTGACAATCACGATGGCCGGTTATGCCTTTGCCCGCATGAAATTTGCAGGACGAGACATTCTGCTGTTTCTCATCCTATTACAATTGATGATCCCAACGGGCGTGCTCATCGTCCAAAATTTTGTGATTGTGCGCAATTTGGGTTTATTCGATACGCAGGTGGCATTGATGCTGCCCTATTGGGGTTCGGCCTTTGGCACGCTGCTTATGCGGCAGGCCTTTCGGGAAGTGCCTTATGAATTGGAAGAAGCTGCCCGTATAGATGGTGCGAATTGGCTGCAAATCATGCGCAACATCTATATCCCGCTTTCTGTTCCGACTTATGTGGCCTTCTCGTTGGTATCTATTAGCAGCCATTGGAATGAATTTCTTTGGCCGTTCATCGTCACCCGTTCGGATGCTGTGCGACCGTTAACGGTCGCACTCAACAAACTTCTTAAGACCACCGAAGTCGGCGCATTATATGGGCAGTTGATGGCTGGCACAGTCTTGGTGATTGCGCCGCTTGTGATTTTATTCATCTTGTTCCAACGCCGCTTTATTGAAAGTTTTGCCAGCAGCGGCATCAAATAACGATCTAACTTGGCTCCAGTTTGAGCTTCACATACTGCCCAAGCGCTTCAATCGCTTCGCGTGCTTCCGGTAATGTGGCTGCCCAACTGTGCCACGTATGCCACATCCCTTGCCACACATCGAGTTGCACATCAACCCCTGCCGCTTTTGCCTTATCCGCAAATCGCGTCGAGTCACTCAACAATATTTCGTCGCCACCCACTTGAATGTACATTGGTGGTAGTCCCTGTAATTCAGCAAACACCGGCGAAATCAAAGGGAGTGATGTGTCCTTACCGAAGGCGTAATATTGCGCTGCTACATGTAAACTTTCGCGGGTGGTTGTCGGATCAATCTCCGCATTTGTTGTTATCGTTTCGCCGCTTAAGGTCAAATCCAACCACGGCGACAGCAAAACCGCTGTTAGTGGTAGTTTATCGCCATTGTCTCGCAGCGAAAGCAAGGCTGATACCGCCAAATTCGCGCCCGCCGAATCGCCGCCGATTACGATCTCTTGCGGCAGCCATCCCTGACTCAACAGCCAATGATAAACGCGAACCACATCATTCAGACCAAAAGGATATGGATTTTCCGGCGCGAGGCGATAATCCGGTAGCAGTACGGGAATCGCCGTTGCATTCGACAAACGGCTGGCAAGCTCGCGATGGGTCTTGTCCGACCCGCTGTTGAACCCGCCGCCATGCACGAACAAAAACACTTTGTTCTGATTAGCCGCCGCATCCCGCACCCATAGGCATGGGATTCCATCGGCGGTTATCGCCTCGGTCACAGTGTTCGGCAGCATTTCGGCTTGCACAGCCGCATCTTCCCATTCTTTTCGCTGCACACTCAATGGCGTATTGGATGGCAAATCTCTAACCAATGTATCCCGCACATGTTTGCTCTCTGCACTTGCCATCTCATGCCTCATTCCGGCGGATTACGCCTTCTAAATTGGTCGCGATAGTGCGGCTTTCAGTCGATTCTGATATTGCGTTTTGGATAAGATGTCTAGTCTACTGTCTGTGGAGCTGCTTATTACTGTTTAAGATAGCGGGATAAAATGACCTCCGCATCAGCCACTTCCCAAATCTTAAAGCAGCTCTCATTCGTATCCTGAAACATGCCAAATAATGATTGAGCCAATTGCTGATTTGCAGGCGTTGGTACGGGATTAAAACACACCAGTTCAAAGAAATCACCCAGAAAAAATACGCGGTCTGCAAAAAAGTTAAATTCGATCTCGACTTCCTCCCCAACCGCAAAACGGATATAGCCCAATTCTTGCATCGCCGCAGTGTAACGCTGCTCGATTGATGTACTCTGCCAAACGGTATCAAACACCTGATAATCTTCTGGCAGTAGTCGTTCTTGCATATGCTTTAGGAAAAACCGGTAAAATCCCTCATGCTGGTGCAGCACATTCAATCCCTTAAAGCGGCGGACTTGTTCTTGACGTAGTGCCTCAATATTTTTAATACGGTTAGCGATACCCAAACGCGAGTCAAAGGATAGGTCGAAGGCGCTCGCGTGTTGTTCGCCTAAGCTATCCACATTATTCATACGGTTCACCAGCATTTTCGCCGCAGGGTTTGCTACCCAATACGTAAAGCTGCGGTCAAGCAGATAAACCGGATAGGGATAGCCTTGAATAGTCTCGATAATCGGCTGTAGCTCTTTTTGTATCTGCGCCAACGTCGGCACTTGCATCGGCGGCAAATAACCCGCCAGCCCCATCAGTAAACACTGGTCAGCAAATGTCCCGTCTAAACACTTCACTAACCGGATAATCGTGTCCTGATCTGGCATCCGTCGCCCCTGCTCAATCAGCAGATAAGGCGACTCGCTGTTCCAGCCCATACATTTGCGTGCGACAGCATAAGTTGATTTTTCAGCGCGGACACGCAGCGTCTGTATGGCTTCCGCAAAGGGCAAATTTGCTGTTTTGACGTGGGCCATAATCGCTATCGCTCTCCATACCAACTCGTGAGTTAGTAGATATCACACTTGATTATCGTTTTAATGAGAGTATGGCTGGATCGCCTTGATCCAATCACCTGAAACATTATTATCGGAAGCTAAATTTGAGGATAAGTTTAACACATGCCAAAAGCGATTTTGCGGGAACAAATGATAATGGGCTTCACATCTTTTTCCCGATGCGTCCTACATTAATCTAAACTATGGTTCGCCCCTCTTCGTGACCACCCATTAAACCGGAGAAAGTACAAATAACTGCTGGACAAACCGTATTCTGGGCTGCCGACGGCTCACCGAGCATTACCATTACCGATGTGCGAGTCATACCGTCGAAACCTCAAGCAGACTCAACTAAGAACCACAAAACACCTAACAAACAGAAGAAAACAACGTAATAAACGCTAAAAACATCGAGGGAGATTATAACTCTCCCTCGATTTGATTCTCAATCCCATTACGCCTTCAAAAATTGTTCACGATACAGCCGGATCGCATTTTGCAGCGGATTCTTGTAATACTCATCCGGTGTAACATCTAAGGTCACTGTTCGTGTGGCCGGTTGTACAGTGGGTTTCGTCGCCGCGAAGTCCTTGAACACCTGTGTAATCGGTTTGAGCGAACCATCTGGACGCACCAATCCGAAGAAACGTTCATGTCGTGCTTCTTCACACGGCGGCTTATCCCAAAGCTCAGGGATGTAATCCGCGAAGCACCACGTCATCGCGCCGGTTGCACCAACCTCGACCAACTTCGGCAGCACCGCCCGCAGATAATCAGCTAAATCTTGCTCAGAAGCCATAAATTGCTTTTTAGGCCGTCCATAAGAAACCCACTCCCAAAATTGCGACTCGCCGCCATCCGGTGCAGTACAGCCGCCAAATTCTTCTGCCAGAGTCGGCTTACCACACAGCGCCGTCACCAACGCACACAGGTATGGCACAAAATCGGGATCGAGATCCGACATCGACCAACCTTCAGCATACATGGGATACCCATGCATCACGGCCACATCCGTCTCCGCGTACACCTCGTTCACCCACAAACCGACATCGTCGTTCACACTTGACGTATGTAAGCCGCAGGTCACCGGATGATTATCATCAATCGACTTGATAAGCTGAGTCATTTCATGAACCCACGCGCGTCCTGCCTCATGACTGCTTGGTACGGCAAACAAATCCGGCTCATTACCCAGATTCCACATCCAAATGGCCGGATGATCTTTTAACCGGCTAACGACTGTCCGCAGCATCAACCGTTGAGCGTCCAATGCCACCGGATCATGATATGGATTGCGATAACCACCTTTGACAACCTTGCCATCGCTGACCACTTGTCTGACATGTTTTGCAGGGATGGGAGCGCTCTCATCAAGCAACCAGCGAGGCGACCAATTCGGCCCACTCATATGCCCTGTGAAAAATGTGACATCCAACTCCAAACCATTGTCCGCCGCGATGTCACAGACGGTGGTTAGATCCTTTAATCGTTCCTCAGAAACGCTATCCGGTGTTGGCTGAAAATCATCCCATAACAAGAAAATCCGAACGACATTCAATCCAATTTCGCGGATAATCGCGAACTCTTCACGAACCTCGTCTGCCTCAAAATTGGACCACCAGTACATCGCTTTGCGACGCGGCCAGTAGTTTACGCCCAACGTAAACGGTTGCGCCAAAATAATTTCCCCTTCTACCCATTACCATAGATTTCTTACTACTATGCCTCGTTTGCGTCATTCTGTACAGAAGCGACTTATCGATGGCTTGCTCGACAACCTACTCCACTTCCAGATACTGAACTTGCTCGCTTGTAAGCACCACATCGAGTGCCTTCAAGCTGGATTTCAGTTGCTCTGTCGTTTTGCTGCCGACCACTGGAATAGTCGTAAAGGGCTGCGATAACAAATAACTAAGGGCAATCTCGTTCACGCCCACACCATATTTTTTTGCCAATTCTTGAACGCGCAATAATCGTTTTTTATTAATCTCGCTAAAATATACTTTTCGATCACCTTCACTCAAACCAGCGCTGCCCGAACGTTCCACTTTGCTAAAAAAGCCTTTTGCCTGTGATGTATACGGAATCGCCGCCAACCGGGTACGCTTATGAAAGGCCAGCCCTTCCTCGTCCATACTGACCAACGTCTGATCCGGAATCTGGCTCATATCCGCTGCTGCCAAACTCCATAACGGTTGGTTCGCCACAAAACCATCAACGTTTTTATCGGTGGCATAAATCAACGCTTCCCGGATTCGGTTGAATGTCCAGTTCGAGCAGCCGAAATAACGGATGTTACCCAACCAAACCTGCTCATTCAACGCATCAATAATCTCGCCGACTGGAATATTAACATCATCACGGTGAAGCCAGTACAAATCAATCGTGTCGATCTGCAAATATTCCAAACTCTCGCTAACATCCTGCTCAATGTCGTCCTTCGATAGCCGCGAAACATTCATGCTGGTCAGTTCAGGATGCGCTCCCTTGGTAGCGATGATAATATCCTCGCGCATCCCGCTCTTTTTCAGCCATTGTCCGATAAATTTCTCGCTGGTACTTTTTGTACCCGGTATCCAATCTGAATACACATGTGCCGTGTCGATAAAATTGCCACCCTCTGCGATAAAAGCATCGAGCAAACTAAATGCGTCCTTGGATGTTAGCCCTGCTCCAAACTCGGCTGAGCCAAGGCATATTTGGGATACACGCAATTCCGTATTCGGAATAGTGACATACTTCATTGTTATCATCTCCTACAAACAATTTGTGATCCAAACGGAAATATACCCTATAGCATCGGTACCAATCACCACTGTGGACTTATGCCAAGTGTTAGAAAACCCTAACTTGCTTCACAGAACAAAAGTTCATATAATAGAATCATGAACATAATTTCTACGCCTACCACGTTACAGAAGTTGCAAATCGCGGGTGACACTACTGCCTACGAACCCGCGGGTGATCAACCTCAAACCGAGCTTTCTCGCAAACGCTTGCTTCGTGATTTACCTTGTGTCAGCAACGTTTCCACACCAACCGGCCCCAAAGCCATCATGAAAACCATGATGACGACGGCTTGCGAACGCAACTGCCATTACTGCCCTTTCCGTGCGGGACGTGGCAAAACGCAGCGCGTCACCTTCAAGCCTGATGAAATGGCAGCATCCTTCGACCAATTGCAGCGGGCAAAAACCGTCGATGGTATCTTCCTTTCGTCTGGCATTATCAAAGGCAGCATCACCACGCAGGATAAAATCCTTGATACCATCGAGATTATCCGCCATAAATATCAGTACAAAGGTTATGTTCATCTCAAGATTATGCCGGGGGCTGAATATGATCAGTTGTATAGGGCGATGCAGCTTGCAGATCGGGTGTCGATCAATCTCGAAGGCCCGACGCAAGATCGTCTAACGGCTCTCGCGCCGAAAAAAGATTTTAACGGCGAACTGCTTCAGCGCCTCGCATGGGCACATCAAATTCGTCAAACAGGTATCCGAGCCAGTACCGTCACCCAATTTGTGGTCGGTGCAGTCGGGGATACCGATGTTGAACTGCTGTCGCTCAGCGAACGCCTTTACCATCAAATGGGCATCAGCCGCGCTTATTATTCGGCCTTCAATCCCGTTATTGACACACCCTTCGAGAACTTACCCTCAACCCTGCCGGTTCGCGAGTTCCGCCTCTATCAGTCCAGCTTCTTGCTGCGTGACTATGGTTGGAGTGTTGAAGAACTTCCCTTCGAGCAATCCGGCAACCTGCGCCTTGATGTTGATCCCAAACGCGCTTGGGCAGAAGCGCACCTTAGCCATGCACCGATTGAAATTATGCGGGCCACTCGCGAGCAGTTGATGCGTATTCCCGGCATTGGCCCCAAAGCCGCCGATAGCATCCTCAAGGCTCGCCGTTCAGGTCACCTCACTGATCTGTCACATCTCCGTGCCCTCGGCATCCGTGCGCCCGAACAAGCCGCACCCTTCATCCTGCTCGATGGTCATCAACCGGCTGTTCAGTTATCATTGTTTTAGGGAAATAAACAGAGTACCAACAATGACATTATTATCTCTGTTTTCTTTGTGGTAAAAATGTATTGGCTTCTGCATCTTCAGCGGCAACCTCCCTCGTATCCGCCATGCACAAATGGCACAAAATGCAGCGGCGGATTTAGCCGAGCCATCCGCTGCACTGGCGGTCACAGCCGAGCCATCCGCCATGTAAAAATGACAATTCGGCGGATTACTCCCTCACTCCCGCCTGCCATTTCGGCGGGAATAATGCAAAATGTGCAACAAATGCGACTTCTATGACATTTTTGTATTGAGCTAAGTGATGTAATTAACGTTGTCCTACTCAAACACGGTTACCGGGGCTATATACACCTCAAAATAATGCTAGGGGTTGAGACCGATCAACTTTATACTGCTCCTTCTGTGTTAATCGATGGCAAGCGTCCTCCAATTCAGGGACGACTTTTCTAGTCAAAAATGTTGCGGTTCTAAGAACCGTATCGCTTGTACCACTAAAGATGTATATCTTGGAAAGATACATTGACGACTGTCAATAATGAGAGCAACACAGTTCTGAATGCCCACACCTATAATATTTTTGCCGACTGACGGTCATGTGAGAGGCAGTCAATCGTTTCTGGTAGTCCAAGCTGGTGTATTGGCCGCCGCGATCCATTATCTTACGTTGTGGTACGTCTACTCATTCCGAGTTGTGCCAGCTTTAGGATGAAAACCATATGCCCTTGGAAGCGAAAAACGCCTTCGATAATTTCTTCATCATAGACCGTGATCTCATCCGCCTTGACTTGGGTAACACCTTCAGCTTCGTCAACGACCAGCCCGATTGCACCGTGATTCGTATTGACAGCGATGATGGGTGTATCCAGTTTGTAATCCGGATTGGATAGGCCAAATAATTGTCGCAAATCAATCACTTTGACCGGACGGTTTCGTAGGGTCATCATTCCCAGCACACCGGCTTCCGGTACTTCATTAAGCGCCAGCATGTGCAGCACTTCAATCACCGCGCCCACCGGGATGGCATACCATTCCTGCCGAACACGGAACATCAGATAGCTGTGGTTATTGTTTAGCTTCATCATTTTCCATTTGCCCAAAGGCGCATCACAATATGTTGAATCGGCTTTCCGTCTTCGACTTCCAACTCATCGCTCACACGTTCCAACTGCCAGCGTGCGACCGGATACTCTCTGGAAATCATCTCCAAATTGGTATCGGCATGGAATTCGACCCCCTGACTACCATTTTGTTCGATGACCTGCACATAAACCACTGATGGCCCTTGATGCTGACGATCTTTAAAGTGGGCAATTTCGGCCAGCGCGGTAAAGGCCGCAGTAGCACGCATCCGAAAGGTTGGTGACCATTGGAGTTCCTCAGATAATTTGCGGAGATGCTGCCGTGCGAGGGCAATATCAAACGTACCGCTAATCTGAATACCAACGCTCAAAGGAGCTTCATTCTTTGGCATGTCTTCCATCCATACGCATTTTGAACGAGTTCAGTGTCGTGATTAAATTCTCAGCCGCGAAGACATCCTTCGCGATATAGTCGTCAGCACCGGCTTCTAACCCCGCTAATGTCGCCTCAGAGCTGTCAGCAATGGTCATCATAATGACCGGTATCGAAGCCGTTTGTGGGTTGCGCTTCAAGCGGTGGCAAACTTGGTAGCCATTCATCTTCGGCAATTGCACATCCAGCACCACCAGCACGGGTTGATGCTCATAAACCATATCCAAAGCGCTCAAACCATCGGTAGCCATAATCACATCAAATCCGGATTGTTTGAGGGCAGCGGTGATTTCAATCGCCTGTGTCGGGCTGTCTTCGACCAGCAGCGCGAGAGGTAGATTGCTCATAAAATACTCCTAAGAACATAAACTCGCCAAAGTCGGCGCGATTTTCGATAAAGGTAAAACATGATGGGCAGCGCCCAACCGGATGGCTTCTCCCGGCATCCCGAACACCACTGACGAAGCCTCATCCTGTGCGATGGTGATTGCTCCCGCTCGGCGCATCGCTTGCAACCCATGTGCGCCATCATCACCCATGCCCGTCAGAACGATACCGATTGCCTTCTCGCAGTAAGATTCCGCTACCGACTCCAACATAATGTCTGCCGAGGGCATGAACTGCATCACTTTAGGCGAGGGGCCAACTATGAACGTTTGCCGCTTACTCAGAAAGAGATGGTTATCACCCGGCGCGACATAAATCACACCCGGCAAAACAGCCTCACCATGACGGGCAATCTGCACTTTGTTTTTGCTGACGTGGTTCAGCCAACCCACCAGTGATGGCACAAAATCTGCTGTGATATGCTGGACGATGACAATCGGCAGTGAAAAATTAACCGGCAAGTGCCAGATAATTTCGCTCAGCGCCGCAGGCCCGCCAGTTGAAGCAGCAATCGCCACGATTTGCGGTTTGGATTGGCTTACCGGTTTTAAAGGCAGTGTGCGATACGGTTGCGAGTTATCCCAATGATGAATGACATGCACACCAGCCATCGCTCGCACGGTACTCAAAAGGCTGTTGGTTTCGAATATGCCGCCGGATACCGATGGTTTTTGCAGAACCGTCAGCGCACCCGCTTTGATGGCCTTAAAGGCTATCTCCGTCTCATCCGAGCCAAGGGTAGCGCTAATAAGCACAATCGGTGTGGGCCGCGTCTGCATGATTTGGCGGGTAGCTTCCAAACCGTCCATCTTTGGCATGACGACATCCATCAGGATAACATCCGGGCCAAGCTTGGTCGTTAGGTCGAGGGCTTCGCTGCCGTCGCTCCCTTCACCAATAACCTGCATATCGGCGCTCTGGTTAATCAGGCTCACCAGCATATGCCGCACCGTTCGGCTATCTTCAACTACCAACACTTTGAGTTTCATACCATCACATCAATTCCGGTTTCTTAAAGTAACTGTTGAATTCTTGACAACAGTTCGGCTTGATTGAAACCGCGTTTGACGATATAGGCGTTTGCTCCGGCCACCATCCCACGTTCACGGTCTTCTGGATTTTCGAGCGAAGTGACAAGGATGAGCGGCAATTCCGAATAATCTTTGCTATCCCGCAGGTAACGCGTCAATGAAATGCCATCCATATTTGGCATCTCGACATCCGCCACCACCAGCGAGATCGGATGATTCTTAAGCTGCTGCAATGCCTGAATACCATCAATGGCTGTGTGGACTTCGTAACCTGCCGCCACCAGAATATTCTTTTCCAGTGTCCGTGTGGTAATCGAGTCATCCACCACCAAAATATGGGTAGTGCTATTGCGTTCTTTAGCTTGCGGTCCCGATGGATTGAGAACTGTTTGGACACTGACTCCGCGCGCCGATTTCACCAAATCAGCCGCGTTCAATACTACCACCGGATCACCACTACCCATCATAGCCGCACCCGCCACATGCCGTATACGCAGCAGCGGTTTACTCAAGGGTTTGACGGCTAATTCCTGTTCGGTCAACACATCATCTACCAGCAAAGCGATCCGCTGCTCCGCTACACCGACAATTACTGCCAGCGACTGACCAGAGGGTTGAAAGGATAAATTGAGGATGTGTGCTAAGGGTACTAATGGTACTGACTCATGATCTAACACCAACATGGCTTTACCTTCGAGGTTGAAGGTCGTCTTAGGCCGCACAATCCGCTCGATTGAAGCTAACGGTAAGGCGTAGCAATGCTTGCCTACACTGACTAACAGCACCCGCGTCATCGCTAAAGATACCGGAACAATCAGGTGAAAACTCGCACCTTCCCCCGGTAAATTTTCGACGACGATGCTCCCTTGCAGGTTATCAATCTGGCGTTGAACGACATCCAATCCTACGCCGCGACCGGACAACGTTGTTAACTTAGAACTGCTGCTCACACCCGGTAAAAACGCGAGGTTGATGAGTTCGTTGGTGTTGGCTGATTCAGGCACATCAACATGTTGTGCTTCAGCCGATTTACGAAGACGTTCTAGGTCAAAACCCTTACCATCATCACGAATGGTGATATGCGCTTCACTCCCCCGCTGGACGACCGTGATTTGAATTACCCCAACTGGTGGCTTATGCGCTGTCGCTCGTGCTTGTACATTCTCAATGCCATGACTCACCGCGTTACGAAGCACATGCAGAAATGGGTCTTTGAGGGCTTCCAAGACTTTTTTGTCGACTTCGACCTCACCGCCAATGATTTTTAATTCGACCTGTTTATCTTCCTGACGGGCTGCGTCGCGCACCACCCGCTGGAAAAGTGCTTCAAAGGTTTGGAACGGAACCATCCGCACACGTCGCATTTCACTTTGCAAGCGCCCTGAAACCACACCTAAGCGCAAGCTATCACGGTTGATGTCGGTATCGAGGTGGTTAATGGCACGGCTAACCTGATGCAGTTGTTCCTCAAAATACTGAAATGTATCCAGCATGTGCTGGCTATCATCCTGTACTGAACGCGTTGCCAGCGTTTTCACTTCACGCCACAGCCGCGTAAATTGGTTGAACTGCTTACGCACTGCCCGCGTTTGGGATAAACGCTGCTCCGCACTGATGCGTGCCGTCAACAACTCACCGGTTTGCGCCATCAGCACATCCAGCTTGGAAACTGCCACCCGTAGGGTTTCCTCACCTTCAACGCTGACCGCCGGAGCCGATGCTTCCACTTCAGGCGCTGCTATAGGTGTCGCTGCTGCTTCACCCTTGATAGTGGCAAGCTGCTCAATGACAGGATTTATATCGACCGTTTCACCATCCAACAGTTTTTGGGTGACATCGAAGGCGTGATACAACTTATCACACATCTCAGGGTCAAGAT
The DNA here is from genome assembly GCA_013821665.1 of Anaerolineae bacterium. Taxonomy (GTDB): domain Bacteria; phylum Chloroflexota; class Anaerolineae; order Aggregatilineales; family Phototrophicaceae; genus CFX2. The sequence continues at coordinate 13,282 of JACDGI010000019.1, read as the reverse complement.
GCAGACCTTTGTCACGCGCTTGCCGCAGCACTTCTTCGATATTATGAGCCAACTTTTCAATCGACTCAAAGCCCCCTGCCCGCGCAGCACCTTTCAAACTGTGTGCCGCACGGAAAGCCTCTTGCAAGAAAGCCGCGTGCTGATTGCCTTCTTGTCGCCGTTCCAGTTGCAGCAGCGCTTGGTTCAACGCCTGAACATGTTCCGGTGCTTCGGCTTGGAATGCGTTCAGCAGTTCACGCATCAAATTTTCGTCTTTGGAAACCATAGTGCTTCCTTGTTCCTAACTTTGATGCGCGTCTAGTTCAGCCGGTAACGAGCAATAGCCGTTTGCATTTGCAGGGCCATCTGGTTCAGATCTTGGGCGCTGCGTTCAGCCTGACGGGTACTGGCCGCCGTTTGGGTCGTCGCCTGTTTAATCGACATGATGGCCGTCGCCAACTGATCCATACCATTGTTCTGTTGATGGGTACTGGCTGCAATTTGCATCGCCGCCTGTGAGGCTTCTTCAATCGTCTTGGACAAGTCACGGATGGATTCGCCAGCCAGTTCGACCAATTCCATCCCACTCTCAGCGCCCTTGCTGCCTTCTTCTGTCACCATCACAGCCGTATTGGTCGCCTGTTGAATCTGGTTCAGGATGTCACGTACACGCGAGGTTGCATCGCGTGATTGTTCTGCCAACTGCCGCACTTCCATCGCCACCACAGCGAAGCCCCGGCCTTCTTCACCAGCCCGCGCCGCTTCGATGCTGGCATTCAGCGCCAACAGCTTGGATTGGTCAGCAATTTCGTTAACCGTATCAATGATTTCACCAATTTGTTGGGTGCGTTCGGAGAGCGTCAAAATATTTTCAGCGATGTTGCCCACACGCTGGCGGATCAACTTCATACCGTTGACTGAATCCACCACCGAGTCTTGCCCGCTGCGCGTAATTTCCACCGATTGGCGTGAGGCTTCAGCCACTCCCTGCGCCCGCTCCGACGTTTGTTTGACCGTCGCCCGTACTTCTTCAACCGTGGTCATGGTCTGCGTAACAGCCGCTTCTTGCTCAGTAGCGCTGGCGATTTGTTGCGTGGTCGCGGCCAAAATTTCCGCCGCAGCGGCGGAAATACCCACGGCTGCTTCGCGCGTCTGCTGTGCCATAGTACTCAGGCTCTCGACCATCGAGTTCAGATTGACACCTAATTGGATGAGGTCATCTTCTTCCGAATCGGCTCCGTTCGTATACAGATCAAGGCGAGCTGTTAAGGTACCATCGGCAACCTGCCCCACAAAAGCACGGTATTGGTTAATAACCCCTTCGATGTATTCTTTAGCGACCTGACTCGCCATCGTTTTCTTGAGGCTCTCCAACATAATATTGAATGCGTCACCCAACCGTCCAATTTCATCATGTGTTTTAATGCTCACCGACTGGTTCAAGTCACCACCGGCTACGTTTTCGGCGGCCCGTGTAATCTGCCCCAATGGGATCGTGATGCCACGAGTCATTAAAATCGCCAATACGATGCCGATGACGATGGCAATAATCATGGTCACTACGACAATCACCAATGACGAGTTTAATGTGGATTCAATTACGCCTTGGGCCTTAGCAACACCATCTAAACCTTCTTTAGCAAACCGTGACAACGGTTCTTCAAGCGTCATCACACTCTGCTGATACGAAGTGATTTGTTGGGCGATTTGCCCATTGATCGTTACATAGGAGTCAAAATCCTTTAAGTAACTCTCGATCAATGTTTGGATTTCACTAATCTGCGTTGCTCCCAAATCGGAGTTCGCAACAGTCGATTTAAGTTGCGCCGCTAGATTTTTGACCACTTCGATATTGTGGGTACTACCTTGCAAGATATAGTCGCGTTCATTCGCACGCATTTGAAGCGTGAGCAGTTCAAGCGCCGGATTATTTTGAACGAGAAAACGTGTTTCGAGATCACTGGCCGCTTTATTAAAATCACCGACAATACCATTATTGACGATGCCCCGTAGATCATATAGCTTGGTAATAGCCACGAAATTATCTTGGAACGCGTCGGCTGAAGTCAGCATTCCTTGTTCAGTGGCGACATCATTCAAATCTCCCTTAGAGGCATCCAAAGGTATCAGCGCTTTCACTTCATTCCGCAAATCTTCAAGCGATTGCAACGCCGGATCAACATACATCATCTTCGCTTTGATAGCACCCATCGATGTATATTGCTGTAAATAATCGTCGACGCTGTGCTGCGCTTGCAACATATCAACCCACGCATTCAACGTATGCTGATTGATACCAAGGTTGACGTTCAAAACATTTTGCATGTTGTCATGAATAATCACGATACCGGCGACACCGGTAATGCCAACCACTAACAAAAACAATAATAATGCTGCAAAACTCAAGCCGAGTTTGCGCCCGATGGATTTTGTGAAGATCCGTATCATTTCTTATATGCCTCCTAAAGTTACGTCTTAACTGATTGCTTCGTCGACAATCAGAGCTGGATCGTTAATAATGCCTTCCATATTGAGTAGCGCCATACCGTCCGCCGAGATGCCCTGTAAATAGGCTTCATTCAACATTGGCGGGACAGCTTGTAAGCTGCTTAATTGAACTGTTCTTGATTCCCCTACAGACTCGACACAAAAGGCCACACTATTCTCGTTACTTGATGCCACAATTAAGGCATGTTTCGTCTCGCTGACCGGCGCTTTTAGCAGCACCGCCAGATCAAAAACCGGCATAATTTCGCCCCGAATGTTGGCAATGCCTGCCACGTAGGACGGCACACACGGAACCGGAATAATTGTGTGTTCCATATAAACGGCCATCAGCGAGTCCATTGGCAGGCCGTATGTTTCCCCACCGGCTTGGATCACCAGCACAGAAACCATGTCACCTTGTTTGACTTCATCCTGCGTGTTGGCAATCCGTTCGGCCCGCGCCCGCAGGATCGCTAATTCCTGTTCTGAGAAATGTTCATAGAATGACATTTAATCTCCAGCGGGCAAGCTGCCCAAGCGGTAACTCAGCAAATCACGGAACATTTCCACGGTCAATTCCTCATTCGGCGCAACCTGATCTTCTGGTTGACGCTCGGCAATACTGCGTTGGGATCGCAACCAGCAGCGCATGGCCTCGGCAGTGTTGCCGCGTTTTTCGTACAATTCACCGAGGGCATAATGCGCCAGCACAAACGATGAGTCACAGTAAATGGCGCGGCGTAAAGCGCTGAAGGCATCGTCCAATTCGTTCTGCTGCATCAGCATTAAGCCACGCAAATAATGCACCTGCGGGTTCATCGGGTTATGACGTTCAGCCATCATTAACGAGCGCCGTACCGTCTCCCAATCCTCGCGTCCGGCTGCCATTCGTGCCGCCTCTACTGCGTCCACAGCCCGGGCTTTAACGACACGCGTGGGGGCAATCTCTGGCACAGATTGAAGCTCGACCACCGGCATTGGCATCACACGATCACGATGCGCCGGTGCAGCATGTTGAATTGGCATCAATTGCGGTTGGTCAGCTTCCTTCTGATACAACACCGCATTCGGGAAGTTACGTGGCACAAAGCCTTCATAGGCCGAAACCAACGGCTCGGCATGACCCACCACCAACCAGCCTTCACTGTTCAAGCAGCCATGAAAATGCTCAATGATCCGGCGGGTGGTGGCTTGCTCAAAGTAAATCGTCACGTTACGGCAGATAATCAGATCCAGATTCATCGTCCTGCTTTCGAAGGATGGATAATCCTCCGAAAGCAAATTGAGCGGCGCGAACTCGACCATCTTTCGCACCGCCGCATCCAGTTCGAAAGTATTGTTATCGCACTTGGCAAACCAGCGTCCTTGTACATCAGGTCGTGTTTCTTGGCGGAACGAGTGTGGGCGATAGATACCCCGTCGCGCCGTTTCTAAACTGGTGATGTTGATGTCCGTCGCTAACAGACTGAACGTCCAATCCGCAATGTCCGGGATCATTTCACGAAGCATAATCGCCAAGGTATAGGGTTCTTCGCCAGTCGCGCAGCCCGCACTCCATAAGCTCAAATGTTTAAATCCTGTTGCCCGACGCTTGGCAATCAAATCCGGCAGTACCGAGATTTGCAGCACATTACATTGGGCAGCATCTCGAAAAAAATAAGTTTCCCCAATCGTCACCCGGTCAATAAGTTGCCGCCATAGCGGATCATCTGTGGCGCAGTCTGCCAGCGTTCGCAGCAGTTCTTGAAAATTAGGAAGTTTTGCCGCTTCCAGCATATTGCCAAGAGTCTTGAGAATCTCGCTATGACGATTTTTATCAACTTTGAGACCTGTTTTTTGAGAGACCAAAGCTTCCAATGATTGCAAATCAGAGGGCTGCAAATTCATTTTACGGATATACCTGTTTGAGTGCTTAATTGATCGTAATGCCATTTCCAATAAAGATGAATTAAGACTATTCAGTACTAAGCCGGTAGAATTAACGTGGGTAGATCCCCTTAAATGGTTGTAGTAACACCAAGAAGTTGGACACAAAATTGGTTTAGCTTATTCTAATAGCGGTGCTGACTGCTTGGCTTGTCAGTCTGCCTCAAATTCAGTCGGGGTGAGATATCTCAACACTGAGTGAGTGCGCTTGCGGGTATAAACCTCGTCCAGAAAGCGCCTAATAGACAGGGCAATCGCATCAAACGAAGGCTAGTGAAGTTCGAGAAAAGATCTATTTAAGGCAGCGCGATAGCGTTTTACACGAAAACTGCCCTTCGATTATCCTATTTAACCTCAGTTATGGATAACCGCTTTTACCATTACGCTTGTTCAGGTTGGAAAACTCGAACCAAATCTCATTGACATTTATGAACTTATGTTCTAATATAGAAGAGGAAAGAGATTAATCTGGGAGAACCCTCATGTTATTAATTGCCCCGTCCATCACCACTAAAAATGATAGCGAATAGAGCAGCGGCATGCACGAATTGCACGGCGGCGGCAACAGCCGAGCAATCCGCTGCATTTGTGTCATTTCAGCGGCAACAGCCGAGCCTCCCGCCGACCTAAAATGCACATTGGGCGTCTTGCTCCCTCACACCCGCCGGCCATTTCGGCGGGAATAATGCAAAATGTACAACAAATGCGAATCATTTGAAGCAGAATTCATCTCATCATGTTTGCTGAAGTCTGGCGACCACCATCTTGAAACGTTTCACTTGCCTCTTGCAACTTTGATCTTGTCCCCAAATCCTGCCCGCTTCAGCTTGCTCTCGATTTGTTCACGGGTTTCGCGCATCGAAAGTTCCAGATACGGCAGCCCCAACCATGCGTTCATCAACCCGAACAACACACCCGTTACGATGCGGAACGCAGGTAATGTCTCACGCGGAGGCCAAAAGTTAAATGGAGGATAACCCAACAGTTGGCTCAACCCATCAATCCCAATTGGCGCGAGTCCCAAAATCACATAGATATAAATCGGAATCGGACGCAACCGCCGCCTGACGATAGGCAAACTGTAAATGAAAGCCCCTGCCGTCAACGCCCAATAAATCCCAATATCGCGGGCGCACAAGGTCATCTTGTAGCCCATATCTTCGTTGCCTCTAAACTCCCGCGAGGCCCCCTGAAATCCGCCCGTAAACTCATAAATATCGCCCACTGGCCCATAAGGGAAAGGCAGTACACGATCAGGCGCGAACTCTGGCAAATTTTGGACAAACGACTCAAATGGTTTGAGCGGACTGCCCGTATTGTAACGTGGATACATCGGCTGTTCCCCGTACAGGAAAATTGACCGAAACGCGAATTGATGGCAGACCGCACTGTACATGGTATAGATTATGTTCGCTGGCCCGGTTAGTCCGATTTTCATCAAGGTCGGCGCAATCACTGGCAGTGTCGAATACGTCACCAGCAGCGCCAGCACCACCAGCAGCCAATTGCGCGTTAACCGTAGTACCCACATATTCAGCCGTAAAGCCACCGGCTTATTATTCGGAGGAGTCATTGCAGTCATAATGAACCTGTCTGTAGGGGTCTATCTTTGCGACTAAGTTGTCATACATTTTAGCGAACTAAGTCCAGCAGTTTGTCGGGAGGAGGCGTGCCTCCTCCGCATTTCAAAATCATACACTATGCAGGGAACCGCATAAAATTATCTCACCCAAGTGTATCAGGATGGTAGGAACGGCGCTATCGCCGCTTCTAATGACTGTCGTATCGTTGGGCCATAATAAATCTGCGTAATCACACCGTCCGGCGCAACCAGATAACTCGACGGTTGACCACGTATTTGATATAAAGCGGCAATTTTTTGCCCATCATCCATCACAATGTCGAACGTCAATCCAAGCTGCTTCACCCACGTCGAAACATCACTTTTATGCTCGCCCAGATTGACACCTAGCACTCGCAACCCTCGCCCCTGATAAGTTTCATAAACCGCCTGTAAATCGGGCATCTCCGCTTTACACGGTTCGCACCATGTCGCCCAGAAATTGATCAGTACCGCTTTCCCTCGCAAGTCGGCTAATCGGAGCGTTTCACCTGCTAACGTCTGCGCCTCAAATGGTGGAGCAATCGCGTTCAACTCAGGCGCATATTCCTCCCCTGCTTCGATGAAACCGGTATATGTCGCCCGATCCGGTAGTCCCGCGTCGAACACAACAAAAAAGGCTGCGATCAAACAGACCGCAGCCCCAACCAACAAAAGCCAACCCTTCACACGAGGCATGAGATTCCTATGATGCCAGTGCCTTATTGACCAAGGTATCAATCTGTTCGCCTGTCATCGGGCCAAACTGCTTGGCGATGATGACACCCTCTTTATTCAGCACATACGTACTCGGATAACTCACCACGCCATACTGCCGTTGGAGTTCACCCTTTTCATCCATAACAAACGGGATCGTCACCTTCATTTGCTGCCGGAAAGTCTGCACCTTATCCAGCGACTCAGAATTGTTAACTGCTAAAACAGTAAAGTTATTTTTACCATTCGTCTGATACGCTTTTTCGAAGGCTGGCATCTCGACTTTACACGGTTCACACCATGTCGCCCAGAAGTTCAGCACCACCACCTGTCCGCGCAAATCAGACAGTTTGACAGGCTTCCCCGCGTCTGTCACCGACTCAAAATTCGGGGCAACATTACCAATATCGGTGCCCGACTCCGGCCCTTTAAACGCAGCTGCCGCGCCTGCGATACTATTGAGCGCACTCGCTTCTGTTGGTACAGCCGTCACCGCCACCGGAGCAGTCGTCGCTGCGCCACTATAATCGATTGATCCGACGACCTGTTCTTCCAAGTTGATCGAAAATTCTGAATACTGCCCTTGTAGATATTGGCTTAAGCTCTGTAATTCACCGCTCGCGACCAGCACACCAATAAACACCAGAAACGCGCCGCTGACCAAGGTAATCATCCGCATATGCTTTTGCAGTCGTCGCAGCGTACCTTGCGCTCTGTCCAACAGAACCGCCGTTAAAAGAAACGGTACACCCAAGCCTAATGAATAAGCCGCTAATAGTGGAGCCGCCCGCACCACATCGCCGGTGTTAGCCGAATAGGTCAGCACCGCCCCATACAACGGCCCGATGCACGGTGTCCATCCTGCCGAGAAAATGACACCCATAAGTGCTGAGGCCGCATAACCTTCGCCTCGCGTGGTCATCTCACGCCGCGTATCGGTATACAGTACGGTTTGCACACGCGCAATGACCCCACCCCAAAAAGCCGCCGGTTGGGTAAAGGCACCCCCCAAAAACAACCATAATCCATAACCAACGACCAGCAAATAACTGATAATTGTCGGCCAATTCACAATCTGTGATTGTCCTGCTGTCGTCGTGGAAATACTGTAAACGGAAGGGGTTAATGTGGTGGTAAAACCCCACAGCAAGATAGAAACGCCCAGCAAACCGAAAAACAGGCTGAGTACAGGGCTTGCAATCAACCGCTGTTCTTCCTGTAATCGCCGGAAAACCCACGGGATGACACCCATTGTGTGCAGACCGAAGAAAATAATCAACAGCCCACCAAATCGGCTAATCATGCCTGTAATCAGGTTGATATTTCGTCCACCAATTTGTTGGACAAACGCCGTCGAAAGCAAGCCTATCGTCACAAAAACAAACGTGAATCCGAGCACAAAAAACACGCCATGCAAAGCAATCTCAAATCGTGAACGCCTACTTTGTTGTAAAGCGACCTGCCCGTTGCCACTGATCGTCACTTGGGTAGCGGCCCGATTGGTCAATCGCCCACCCAGATAGCCGATGTAAGCGGGTACAAGCGGCAGTACACACGGCGAAAGAAATGAAATGATGCCGACGAGAAATGCTAACCCGAACGAGATATTATCAACGTTCACAACCAATCCCCTTCACAATCCAAATCTGTTCCTTAGCTTAACTATAGAACCCGAATCTTTCCTGATTATTACATTAGAAACCAGCATCACTCAACCACAATATGAATATTGTCACCCAACCAACCATACAACCAGTGTGCCAACAGTGGCGTAATTTGCACCGCTGGGCCACCACTGACAGCATGGCCAAAACGATTGTGCCAATAAACACCTGCTATAGTCTGTCCATTACCAAACACGGTCTGCCACGATACACCTTCATAAATCTTGCCGTCTTGCCATCGCATCCCGCCGATGACACCGCGACGACTCGTAAAATCCCCTGCTTGCAATCCAACGCCTTCTGAAAAAGGAGCTTCTAAAATCGGATTTACTCCATCGTAAGCGGTCATCAACCCACGCTTACGATCCACATATAAGCTGTGACTGTTCCCCTGCTTGATTTCCATCTCAACCAGTCGCCAGAACATGCCCTGCGTCCAACCCAGCAGTCCACCATTTTGATCCGCAATCGCGTACCAGCCGTTTGGTTCACCCGGCAGTGTATCAATCACCCGTGACACACCACCATGCCCGATGCGCGTCACCAAAGGAGCGTCAGCCGCACAATAAGTCCGTACCGATGCCACCGGCGCAGCCACTTCCGCCCAAAATGGCGCATCTTGCACAAATTGATATGCCCTTGAATCATAGGGCAGCATCGGCTGTAAGTCATCACGCCGCACCCAACCACTTGGTATTTGATACCAATCATCATCCCTATAGAGAATCGTCGTCATACTATCCGGCCATAAATGAGCAATTGGCGCAACGCTCTCGTTTCGTGTCGCAAAAACGGGCAGCGCAGTCAATGCCCTACCTTGATAGACTTCGCTTGGAGCAGCCGCTAATAATGAAGATGTCGGACGCAGCGCAGTCGCAGCAAGTGACGCGCCGACCAGTTGAAGAAATGATCGTCTTGAAAGCATACTGGATAAAAATCCTTAGTTCACATGGAAACGCGGAAAACAACCGCATGGATAGCGCTGGAGCCGTTCGGGAATAGCGGTAGTGTGAGCGAATCCGGTTGAGTAAATCCCTCGCTATCGGTTGCGCGGACTTTCACCACATAATCACCCGGCGCGTGCGGCTGCCACTCAATTTGCCAACGCGTCCAAGCGCCACGTTCTGCTGCGGTAAAGGGCACCGGCATCCATTCCCCATCATCAATACTCAATTCGATACTGCTAATGGTTCGTGTACCCGCAAACGCCATTCCGCTAAATAACACTTTTCCATTGACAACCTCGCGCAGTCGCGGCGTAAAAAGTGCCGATGTGGTCTGAACATTTCCCTCGGCTGACCAACCACGCGACTCATAATGTCCCGATGAAGGCGCAGCCACCAATTCCATCGACTGTATCCACTTCGGCATCTTATAATCATACACACCCGGCACAATCAACCGCGCTGGATACCCCTGCTCCGCCGGAAGTGACTCGCCATTCATGGCATAAGCCAGCACCGCATCTTCAAGCGCGTCAATCGGCAGATACGTCGCATAACCGTTTACGCTCCTGAATTGCGCGTATTGGGCTTCCGAGCGCAACCCAACTTGATCGAGCAGCGCCTTAAACGGAACACCTTTCCATAAGGCATGTCCAATTAACAGATTATTAGGTTGGCTAGTGATTGAGGTCAACGTGCAGGGCATCTCAACGGCTGACATGGCTTGCATCGTATCCAGAGAAAAGTTTGATGGCTGGCTCACTAGCCCGCTGACATGCAGATGCCAATGAGCAGCATCAATCTGAACCGTCTCATGAGAAACATGTTTATAGAAACTGTCCGTGGGCGTGAAGCCTGTCTTTCCAACATAAGGAACAACAGGTGATAGGGCTGCACTCGGCTCGACAGCGATACGATTTACAGGGAAGCGTGTATAGGGACGCAAGAATTGACTTCGGGTAATTTGGAGTTGCTGTAGAGTTTTTAGACGCAAATTGTATTCAACCTCAGTTGCCAATAGCTCAGTCAGGAATGCATTATAGTGGTCTTTGCCGTTCGGGCGATAGTCATACTATCGAATTATTAACCTGCCACCGGAAACAAAAGAGCCGCCCTTTTCGGACGGCTCTTATAGCGTCATGAGCCGAATAATCCCGTCTTAACCTTGACGGGCAACAGCCGCCTCGACACATTTTGCGCCGTTAGCGCCCACAATTGTGCCGTGCCGTACACCCGCAGGAATATCCACACGGTCGCCCGCGCGCAAATTCATGCGTTGGTTTGAATCGGGTAGGCTGATTTCAACCGTACCCTCAACCACATATAAAACCTTGTCATATCCGTGCGTGCGTACCCCATACCGGTGATTAGGCGCGTTAACCCACATATAGGGGCGCAGACCTTCTTTTTTCATGTCACGGGTAATCGCAGAAAACGTGGGGTGTTGGCTGCCATGCCAACGGGTTACGCGCACGGAGGATTGCTTGATATTCATAGAAAGCGGAACATCCTTTCATGGAACGACGAACTACAACGCAACCGATCAACCGTGGGAATTCCCATCTGATTGTATCCGGTCACGGGTATGGGCGGGCATTTTAACGCATACTGATTGTTTTTTGCAACAGCCAACATGGTTCTTTAACCTCTATAACCTTGCCCAGATGATCAGTATAACTCCATTCACCACGATCATCCATAAAGACTTCATAACCTAAACGCTCATACAATCGTCGTGCCACATGGTTTGTTTTCGCCGCCGCGATGGTCATACGATGATAGCCTTTTGCCAACACATGGGCCTCAGCTTCCATGAGCAAATGGGTGCCGATACCCTGCGAATGGAACATCTCCATGACACGTAAAGAATAAAGATAAGCCTGCTTCCTCCCCTGTTCATCATCTATAAACAGAATAAATACATGGCCGACCGGAAAACCGTTACAATCTGCTACCAGCATCAAACGGGTGCCGAGTTGTTGATCGTGATACGCCCGCCGGAACAAGTTGCGATAATGAATATATTGGCCGTACCACTCCAAACGCGGTAAATCTTCTTCTGTTGCGATGCGTATGACTACAGGAAGTGATACGTTAAGTGTTGGTTGTTCAAGCGCGGTCATCACATATCCTTTCCTCGTGGATCAGACGATCAAGGAGCTGCCGTTCCTCCGTTTCGTTCTGAACCAACTCATCTAACCAAGCCTGCCGTAATCTCGCTAAAATCACCTTAAAACAAGGCCCCGGTTTCAGATCCAATCCCTGTAACGTTTCACCCGTAGCAACTGGCTGTATCTGTCGCCATTTTGACCAAAATTGCTGTAGACGATCTCGCACTTGTTGATTGTCTGATACGTACCAAACGGCCAGCAGCGCCAATTCGCTAACGTTTTCGAGTCTGCTTGCAACCGCACTTGGCCGTACATCTGGTCGTCCAAGTTCATCGACATGGCGTAACAATTCCGCAGCCTGTAGCAGCGAGTCGCTCACTTTACGTCCGAACAACAGTCGTTCGCAAATCGCTTTGAGTAATTCCGGTTCAATCTGACCCAACCAGATATGCCAATAAAGATCTGTTCGGTCTCCAACACTCGGCATCTTGTCCGATTGTTCAGTCCTCACCCGCTGAAACGCAGCCCGTACACCCTCCCCAACCACCAGCGATGGATGAATGGCCGCCAGAACACCGCGCTCCTGCAAATTGATTAAACCGAGTTCCGGCTGATCTTCTTTCAATAGCAGCGTGAGTTCATTTCGCAAACGCTCACCGGTGATGCGCCCCAACATCGGCAAGGCTGTGGTGATTAGTTCGCTTGTCCGCGTCTCGATCTTAAAACCCAACCGGCGTTCAAACCGAAATGCCCGTAAAATGCGCGTTGGATCGTCAATAAAACTGAGGCTGTGCAGCACGCGAACCAACTGTGCCTCTAAATCCCGCAGCCCGCCGTAAAAATCAACCACATGTCCAAACATCGCGGCAGGACTAATCTGCACGGCCAGCGTATTAATCGTAAAATCGCGCCGCTGTAGGTCAAGTTTAATCGAACTATCGTAAACCGTTGGTAACGCTGTTGGATGCTCATAAAACTCGTATCGTGCGGATGCGAAGTCAATGTGGTCAACTACCTCCGGCATTTCATTTGTCGTACTTAGAGGCTTCCATTTAGCGGTTCCGAACGGTTTAAAAACGGTCAGATGTCCGCTCTGTTGCTTTTGAACAGCTTCGGCAAAAGCAATCGCGTTGCCTTCAACCACGAAGTCTATATCAAAATTGGCTCGTCCCAATAGTAAATCTCGAACCACACCGCCTACCAAATAAACACTAACTCCATCTTTCTGCGCCAATTCCGCCACCGTTTGTATCGTTTGGGTAGCAGCTTGCCCTAGCACTGTCTCGAATTGTTGGACAGTAATTAGCCTCTCAGTGGGTTGCGAACTCGGATGTTCCTTTGACCAATACTTGAGCAAATCGGTCCGGGTCACAATCCCGATCAAATTTCCCGCCTCATCAACAATCGGGATCTGTCCCCAACCACTATTAACGAGGGTGCGTTCAAGTTCAGATACAGACGCACTCGATTTTAAAGTCACACTGCCAGCCGACATCACATCTCGAACCAGCAAATCCCGCATTTGATGTTCATCAGCGCGGTCGAGATCACGCCGCGTCAGCAGACCAACTACTTTCCCCTCATCTACTACCGGATAGCCTTCGTGACCAATCTGCCGCAGCCGCCGGATAACCGCACTTAAGGGCTGCGTGGCCTCAACGGTCTGAACGCCATACGACATCAAATCAGCGACTCGCGCGACAGGTGAAACGTGAGTTTCAAGTTGCTTCCAAATCGCTTCAACAATCGTTTCCAATGGCCGGTCATGAAGTGTCGCCGCAGCCGCACGTCCATGCCCTCCCCCGCCCATCAACCTCGCGACTTCGCCCACATTGATAGCATCCACTGTTGAAC
>JACDGI010000564.1 GCA_013821665.1 Anaerolineae bacterium | reverse complement strand
TTACATATTAAAGTGGTAATCAATGGTCGATAATTTTGCCTTCGACCAAGTGAATTAGTGTAGGGATGAGGCCTGCCTCATCCGTTGGCTAAATACCATTCCAATTAGTAAATCACTATTATCCTCCGGCAATCGCTAATCACATCGATCTCATTCCGCAAACACCTACCCTGAAAGTGGCTAAAGTAGGGGTATGTATTCGCATTACTATATTTAAATCGGGTTTTTCAGGCACTTTGGCTGGGTAAGTCGATGGGTGGCGGAGGTGGCGCAAGCCGATTGATGGTTTCGCTGATCAATGGCGAAAACGTATAAACCAGAAAAGAGACGAGGGTGATGAGGACAATCACCAGAAAGATGATGCGCTTCCACGTCCAATAAGGCGTAGGATCGTCATCGACATCCGCATTTTGAGGATTCCATTCGTCGTACATGATTTACTCGGTTGCCAACTTCATGTGCTCTTAAGAGGGTTTAACACGCTGACCTCTTACAAGATATAGTTCGGTATTTCGCAACATCCACCATTCCTATTATCCCCGAAAAGCGCATAAATGAAATTCAGGCGGTGATGGTTCTTAATCCCGACTGAATGAAATATTCATATTCATATGTTCAACTCATCGAGTAGCCCTTTATGCAGCATACAATGCTGTAATGATTTATGAAATTTGCGTAAACTAAGTAAATATTTAGGGACTTGCACATTGATAGGCTTATGATGAGTTTGAAACGGTGGATAATTGTTTTTAAGTTAACTATCCGTTTAGAAGAGGTGAATTAAACGCTGTGCCTTCATTTTATGTGACACCGCCAAATGGACGGTTACGGACAATCAGCCTAGCTTATGGACTGCTGCTTTTCGCATGGCTTAGCCCGGAAGATAACGCGGTATGGCCGGTTGCACTGCTGGGCGTGGGGTTGGCGTTATTAAGTATAGTTTGGGTGGTCAGACGGCGGCTGGGCAATAGTGCCTTCCCGGCTCGTTATATGCCCGTCGGTGCCGCGCTGCTCGGTGGCATTGTCGGTATTGGGGCGGCATTGAGTACGGCAGGCTTCATGTTTTTTAAGAACGCTTTACATGCCCATGCCTTTTGGGATTATCCCCCGGCAATGGTCGTGGCAATGTTGACCAGAGCACCTAGCTGGGCGTTAGCAGGTGTGCTGGTAGGAATAGGAACAGGATTTTTATGGCTACGGTACGACACAATGCGCCTGCCAGCTCAGGACAATCTTTGACCGGGATACAGTTGCCGCTGTCTAAGCGACTTTGGTTCCTTGTCTTGTGGATATTCGCGAACATTATCGGATTTCTGATTGGCAATGCACTGGGTGCGACCAATGATGGCTTAGTGTCGCACCTAATGTCCGGCAGAATTCTGCCGCATATCATCGGCGACTGGATATTTGGCGCGAGTTTCGGGGTGGCCCAATGGCTGGTGCTGAGGCGATTTTTCCCGAATAGCCGTTCGAGTTTGAGATGGTGGATTCCAGCTTGCATGATTGGCTTTATGGTCGGCGCACGGCTAGGCGCACGTTTTGCGCCAATGGTCGGTGACGATACATTTTTGGTCGGCATCGCTTTTGGCGCATTGATGGGTATATCCCTCAGCACTATACAGTGTATAGCCCTGTGGTTATCCGGGACGCTGAAAAGTGCGCGTCCACTGTTGTGGATTCCAGTGAGTATCGTGGCATGGATTATCGGCGAAAGTATCGCCTTTCATTTCGGGTTTGTGCTGTTCGGCGTGCCCATTGAGGCCTTAGCTATTGCATTGGTGAGTGGGATTGCGTTACTCTGGTGGATAAAGTCAGCATAAAAATTATTGACCTTATCGGCCAGTGGGCTTAGGCGCATTGTTCGCTTGTGAGGGCATAAGGTCAAAAGCACACATTCCAACGAAATGTATGAACAACGCGCAAACCCAACTCTTCAAGAAACTGCTTCGTGAGCGTATCACCCGTTTTGTGAGTGTCCAACGCTGTGTGCTGGGGCAGCCGGCGATGGCTGCCGCGCCGATCCGCGATGTGGATATTGTTGTACAAATGTGGGCGGGCGTGGTCATTCATATCCATGTGATTGATGAGCCGATTAAAGTGGGTAAAGTCCGGCGCATCATCGAGAGTGCTACTGATAACGGCATTCCAATCCTATTTTTGTTGGATGCTTCTCTACTTCCTGCGCCGAAGACGCATATCACAATCGACCAATGGTATGTCCCGTTTCAATCCTTAGTGGATGATCGGGCTTATAGTTACCGCGTCGAGAATAACGAGCCGGTTATTACACCGGTGCAGTTCCGTCCCTACAGCCGCTTCGAGCTGGAAGTGAGTTATGGCGCACCACTGGCGATCAGCCAGATTCAACATTCGCGCATCAGTGTGCGGCAAAGTACCTTAAAAGGATTTTGGCTGCTGGCGGATTTTGAAAGCGATCCGAACGCCAATGTGCCACCAATCCGCCGCACCGATTATAGCAATTACCAATATAACGGTCCGCGCCCCTCGTTTCAGGAGATGCCCCATTGGGAGAAACCGCCGACCGGTGATAAGTCCGGCACACCGCCACCACCAAATACCAACCTGCCACAGAAATCACGCCTTGAGCTGGCTTACGAAGTTCTAGGTATTAGCGCCAGTGCGACCCGTGAGGAAGTAAAAGCGGTCTTCCGAAAATTAGCCTTTGAAGTTCATCCAGATGTAAGTACACTGCCGAAACCTGAGGCCGAGGCACGCTTCAAACTGCTGAGCGAGGCCTATGCGTTTATTAAGTCGGCCAACCGTTGGGGATAACGACACAGTGATTACGAAATATCCGTTGGCACTGCAAACACCACCCACCTCCATCCACATCCGTTCAGTACGCGCCACTGATACGGATCGACTGCGCGCAAACTGCTGGCCGAACCGCACCTTCTTAACCATCTATAATTTGGTGACGCGCACCATCCGCAATGCTGCTGATGGGCGCGGTATGGGCTTGGTGGTGGTCGGTGAGGATGATGTGCCGCTGGCTTATGGACAGTACACCTTGTGGCCGACCTGTGCCGAAATTAGCGATCTGGTGGTGGCTGAACCCCTGCGTGGGCAAGGTGTTGGCACGGCACTCATCCAAATGCTGATTAAACGGGCGCGGGCAAACGGCGCGGCGGCTTTTGAAATCGGTGTGGCAATGGACAATCCACGGGCGGCGGCCTTGTATCGTCGCTTGGGATTTGAGGACAGCCACACGGTGATGATGGATTTGGAACGCGGCAAGGAAAAAATCTTGTTCCTGCGGCTAGAAACATCCGGCAAGAAATAAATTTGGTAATGATTGCAAAATCAGTAGTGATTTTCTCCGCTCCCCTCGCCATGAGGGAGAGGGGCTGGGGGTGAGGGTTGAAGCGTTACGTGCCAATTAACCACCACCATAAAATCAAAAGAAGATTTAACCGCTGAGACGCAGAGAGTATAGAGTTATTCAGTGCGTACTTTTGTATCCCGATTAATGTTGTGTGTCCTGTTATTGGCTTTGGCTTATGATGCCAAGGCTCAGGATATCGCGACGGCTACACCCGCTCCGGTAACCTATACCGTACAGCGTGGCGACATGTTGTATCGCATCGGTCAGCGTTACGGCGTGACAGTTGCGGCGCTGGCGGCAGCCAACGGGATTGTGAATGTCAACCGCATTAAGGTCGGGCAAGTGCTGACTATCCCCGCCGCAGGGACAACTGTGGAAGCAGCATCGGTTCAACAGCCAACACTCCCTGATGCAGACCCATCGACAGCGGTGGAGGTGGCAGCAGCGCCTTACGATCCGAATAGTATCAATGGCGTACCAATGTCATCAATTTTGGTGATGCCACCGCAGACCATTGCCACTGTCCGCATGATTTATGGTGTGGGGCAAGCCTTCAAACGTAATCCACACGCCTTCTCCAAGTTGGGTGACAGCACTATCGAAAATCCTTATTTTCTGGCGCGGTTTGATACGCCCGATTACAACCTCGGTGATTACAGCTATTTGCAACCGACGATTGATGCCTTCAAGGGTTCATTCGGACGCGATAGCGTAGCGGTGCGGCGCGGGCTGCATAGTTGGTCGGTTTATGATCCAATGTGGACAGACACCAGCCAATGTAAAACAGGCGAAACTATTCTGTTGTGTGAAATCCGCTTGAATAATCCGATGATGCTGATCATCAAACTCGGTTCGAATGATGTGGGTGTGCCGGATCAATTTGAAGCCAATATTCGTCATCTGGTGGTGGATACGACGATGCAAGGGGTTATCCCTGTGCTGAGTACCAAAGCCGACCGCCACGAAGGCAGCAACCAGAACAACGATATTATCCGCAGGTTAGCCGCCGAATATAACGTCCCCCTGTGGGATTTTGACTTGCTAGCCGGAACCTTACCGGGGCGCGGTTTAGCACCGGATGATGTGCATCTGACAACCTTTTACGCGCACGATTGGCGACAGGCAGTGGCCTTGACGCGCGGATACGGCTTGATGAATCTGACCGGATTAATGGCCGTTGATGCTGTGTGGCGAGCCGCAACAGGATAATAGTAGTCGTCAACGATCTGTCAATTGCAATTGTGAACCGAGGAGCGAGGTAGTGGCCTCGCCCCTCGCGGATTCTATTTAGGGCGTGACTTCGGGAGTCACACCCGGCTCAACAGTAGTTGCCGGTTTAGCCGTCGCGATGGGTTTGGCTGTGGCAGACGCTATGACTTCGGGCGTGACACCGGGTTCAACCGTGGTGCCAGGTTCGGCAGTCACACCCGGTTCGGCGGTTGTGCCCGGTTCCGATGTGCTAAGTGCTTGGCGGGTAGCCGCCGGTTCAACTGTTACAGCCGGAACAGCACCGCGATTGCTGCCAAATGTCGGCAGGACATCGTAGCGAATCAAGTAGTTGAACACGCCCAGCAAGGCCGTCAGCAGCCACAGAATGATGGTAATCCGCATGAAGGTTTTGGCATTCTTGAACCAATATTTCGAAAGCGCCTGTCCCGATTCGCCGCGTGCTTTGGCAGCCGCAACTTGACTATCCTCGCGTAGCATACGGAAGATCACATAGGTTGCCAACACTTGGGCAACCAAGCCTAAAATGCCGTGAATGGTGGGCATAAGATAGCGAGCATTCGCGGGCTGCGAGGCGATATTACCGATAACATCATAGCGGTAGGCGGTCAGCATCAGGAAGATAATCAACAGCCAATTGACCACGGTGATCGTAATCATGGTGCGTTTGTGGTGTGGGCGATGCTTGCCACGGCGGGCGAAGATGAAGCCAGTAATGATGCCGGGGACAATCAGCAGGATGTAGGCCAGCAGCGTCAGATCCGCCAACAAACTCGCGCCTGTTCCCAGAAAACCCGATGGTTGCAGGTAAGGGTTCATCTCATTCGCTCCAAGGGTTGTGATAGCAGGGTATTTTGTAAGCATAGCAGATTTCGATTTCTACGCTTGATATACGCTTGCC
>JACDGI010000563.1 GCA_013821665.1 Anaerolineae bacterium | reverse complement strand
GGTCAGACCGGTTACTTTGGGAAATAACTTTGGATGTTGGCTGAGGTGTTCATAGCGCATTATCATCTCCCTACTTTAGCACTTCCTTTCCTATTGTGAAAGTTATCTAGTGTATAAAAAGATCATTTTAATGCGCTTTGTAATATTTAGCTAGTGAAACAATGGCAAAGTGAATGAATTTTTCTGCTTGCACCCAAATAAGACCAATTTTATTATTGAATTATTAACCTTTTCTAGTATTTTTGTGGTACAATGTTTCGAATGACATTAATCTGTATTGGCATCTTGTGTTTTGTAGGGTAGTGAACAATAATACGTTAACTTAGTTTATCTCTTACTGTGTAAAGTTATGTGGGTTTAATCTCATACAACTATTTATCGAGATAAAGTAACATTAAAGAATCTATACATCGCACTTTTCGTAGAAAATCATCAGGTAAGAATGGACAGTAAGCTACTTCTTCAATCAACCGATAGCCCGCCTTCAAGTGTGCAAGTTTCTTTGTTAACTACAGATGGTTTTGTGCTTGGTCGTTCGGATAGCCGTAGCAGCTTTATTCCGGATATTGATCTGGCCGATTTTAAGGCCCTTGAAAAAGGCGTATCGCGTCGCCATGCTGTGATCGTCCGCTATCAAGAAAAACCCCATATCCTAGACCTCAATTCGATAAATGGAACTTTTCTAAACGGCAAACGTCTAAAACCTGATAATCCTTACATGTTGACCTCGGGAGACCAATTAGGGCTGGGTGATCTCCTTCTTACTATTTCTCTTGAACAATAAGTTTATTTTTGCGGTATTTTTTTGCTGCTATGTATGAAGGAAATGAGACTGAGGTACTAAATGAGCGATACGAAAAATCAATCCTTGCGCTTCGCAGGTTCAATCTGGTGCAATTTAGATATTGCGCTTAGAAATTTGGATCAGGTTTACGGTCAGGTGATCGAACCGCTTGGATTAACAGTAATTGAATGGTACATCTTACGCTCCCTATACGAGCAAGATGGGCAGCACGCTTCTGAGCTTGCTCGTGCTGTTGGAAGGGCCGCAACGTCCTTCACACCGATACTCGACAAGTTGCAAAATAAGGACATGATTGAACGTCGTCCTGATGCATCTGATCGTCGCGCTGTGCGTATATACCTGACTAAAAAAGGTAATAGCCACCGTGATCAGGTCATGGCGAGTGCCGAGCAAGTCGATGCACGCATTCGTAAGTCGGTTTCTTCTGGCGATTTCAAAGGTTTCCAGAGCGTTCTGGCAAATCTGCAATCAATGCCAACTGAATAACCAAATAACTTGACGAACTTAACAAGGGCAGCTCATTTATGACTGCCTTGTTTTATATAGGTTTGAGGCTGTCGGAATGAAGTTGAGTTAGCTGGTCGAGTGCGCGAGTATAGGCTTCAACAGTTTGTGGATCAAACAACACGAAGCGGATGCGATCAAAACTGTCACGCTCTCTGATAGTGTCGATCACTGTTTTTAACGCAATCGGTGCGGCCTCCTTAAGAGGATAACCATATGCCCCTGTACTAATTGATGGAAACGCAATCGTGCGGATACCATTAGCTTCGGCAACTTCAAGGCTTCGTCGGTAAGCGCTAGCGAGTTGTTTTGGTACAAGTGGATCATGTGCCTGATAAATTGGCCCGACAGTGTGAATCACATATTGCGCTTTCAATTTGTAACCGCCTGTGAGTTTGGCATCACCAGTTTGGCATCCTCCCAGAGTTTTTGTTTCGGCTAACAATTCCGGCCCTGCTGCTCGGTGGATTGCACCGTCTACTCCGCCTCCCCCCAACAGTGACGAGTTTGCCGCATTAACAATAGCACCGACATCTTGCTTGGTAATATCACCTTCCAACAATTCAACAATAGTGTTTTTTACTTGTACACGATGGCTCATTGGTGTCATCATATAGTGTCTCGAAATGGTTCTTTGAAGCTGCTAGTGTAAAATAATTAATCTGAACTTGCAAAATTCTTAACATAAAACCCTTTTAAGTTTGTTTCTTAACATTTACTTCGGAATTTCTTAAACAATAGGATACATGATGGACACGTTGACACCCCAAGACGTACAAAAATCGCTGGACACATTCAATCTAGGTATTCAGATACGGTTCTTTGAAAATTCAACAGCGACATCCCAATTGGCTGCGGATGAGATTGGTTGCCAACTCGGTCAAATCGCTAAGAGCATTTGCTTCATCGTTGAAGATAAGCCTGTAGTCGTTATTGCCAGCGGTGATCAACGTGTCGATGATCGCAAAGTAGCAGCCCTATTAGGCGTTTCACGTAAGCAAGTCAAATTTGCGACACCGGAGCAGTGCATTGATCTTATCGGTTATGCGCCGGGTGGAGCTGGGGCATCGCACATTACCACGGGCGATCTATCTTGACGATTCGCTCAAACGCTATCCACAAGTTTATCCAGCGGGTGGTGCCAGCAATGCCATCTTTGGCGTAACGTTGGATCAATTAGCAACCATCACCGGTGGCACATTCGTTGACATCCGGCGCGAAGCTTGATACCACACGTTCCAAAGTTCACTTGTCTTAGCACTGTCTGAAAATTAAAATCAGAATGTCAGACACGATATATGGCCTCCTACACCCTACATACTCTAGGATTGAGCCAAAATATCTTTACGCTTATTTTCGTAGGGACGGCATACATGCCGTCCGCCATTTTAAAACATATACGTGAATATTCAGACAGGTTCTAAGCTGGACTTTGTACATGACAAAATATAAAAAGGAGGCAGAATAAGCAAATTAACCAAACTGCCAAGCAAGGTTGAAAATGCTTAAACTGCCCATATGGATGATAACGATAGTAGAGGAATTTGCGCCAGTGATTTATGGTGTAAGTACATGGTACAAAGTAGAAGTGTTGGTGGTAGGTGCCATTTTGACGAGAGGGAAACGAACGGTGAGCGCAGCCTTGCGGGTGATGGGCTGGGGTCAGGAGAAGAATTATGCCAAGTATCATCATGTGCTGAACCGGGCAGTGTGGTCGGGACAAGAAGCGAGTGCAGTATTGCTACGTTTATTGTTAAAGACGCTTGCAGCAAAAGGTGAGGCACTGGTGTTTGGAATAGATGAAACGATTGAACGGCGCTGGGGAGAGAAGATTAGTGCACGCGGCATTTACCGCGACCCGGTGCGATCCAGCCGTAGTCATTTTGTTAAAGCCAGCGGCCTGCGTTGGATGTGTCTGATGTGGTTGACGGAGATAAGCTGGGCGCAACGGATTTGGGCACTGCCGTTTCTCACGGTACTTGCGCCGTCTGAATACTACTATGTCGAGCGCGAACGCAGTCCCAAAAAGCTAACCGATTGGGCAAGGCAGATGGTCTTTCAACTGCGTCGTTGGTTGCCCGAACAAGCGCTCATTGTGGTGGGCGATAGCACCTATGCCGCGCTGGAATTTCTGCACGCCTGCCAAAGCCTTGTGCGTCCAGTAACCGTGATTACACGCCTGCGTTTGGATGCAGCCTTGTATGAGCCTGCACCACCTTACAGCGGCAGAGGTCGTCCCCGCAAGAAAGGCAAACGCTTGCCTACACCTCAACAGATTTTAGAAAATGAAGCCACCCTCTGGACGCGGGTGAAAGTCGATTGGTATGACCGTCAAGAACGCGAAGTTGAGTTTTTCAGTACACAGGCCATCTGGTTTCATTATGGTTTGCCGGCTGTGACCATCCGCTATGTCCTCATCCGCGACCTTGCCGGAAAGTTTCCACCTCAAGTGCTTCTCTCGACTGACCCCACACTCAATCCAGAGCAAATTCTCACTTACTTCATACGCCGTTGGCAGATGGAAACCACTTTTCAACAGGTGCGAACCCATTTAGGTGTGGAAACCCAACGGCAGTGGTCAGACAAAGCCATTGCCCGTACCACACCCATTTTAATGGGCTTATTTTCGCTCGTTACCTTACTGGCAAATGCTCTGATATTGCGCGACGGGATTGCGGCGCGTCCTAGCGCTTGGTATGCCAAAACCTTACCCACTTTTTCCGATGCCCTTGCCCTCGTTCGTTCCCGTCTATGGGCTTATTGGACTTTTCACATGTCCCTTGATGACCCCGATATGGTAAAAGTCCCGCGTCTCCTGCTGGAGCGCTTCACCGATTTACTCGCTTATGCTGCTTAGTGTACAAAGTCCAGCTTATAGTCTTTTACATATCAAAATGGTAATCGCGCACTTATATTTTTGCCTTTTTCCATGCGAATCTTTGTAGGGGCGCAACATGTTGCGCCCGCTGACTATTTACCTACTAATTTGTAAATCATCATTAGCCCGATGTGGTGCAATCGAAAATCTCATTTGATCTAACCCGCTCTTGTCCCTTACGATTTTAGGTTAGAAAACTCGAACCAACTTCTATTGCCAAATATGAATTTTTGTTCTATAATGAGCTGTAATGTGATCGTGATTTTCTGTCGGGGCATGGTCTCTGATCCGCCCGGTATGGAATGAACAATCTTTTCAAATGGCCTGTACGAAACGAGACAACCAATTTAGCAAATAGGCATCTGTAGGGGCGCAAGGCTTTGCGCCTTCTTAACAATATGACAAACCACTCAACTCACAAACATCGTTTTGTATTGGTAGGGGAGCACCTGCATATGCTCCTGCTTATACCTCTGAATCATCTTGGAGAACGCTGCATGTCCTCAACCGCTCATCAACCACCGCTTAAAACCACTACAAATGCAACTGCAATATGCACAAATTGCACGGCGGTGGCATCACGGGAGTAACCCGCCGCAATTGTGTCATTTCAGCGGCATCAGCCAAGCTTCCCGCCGACACAAAATGTCGATTCAGCGCCTCGCTCCCTCAGTTCCGCCGTGCAATTCGGCGGAAAATATGCAATTTTTGCATAATTTGCAGCAAAAACTGCAACATCTGCATTAAAACTACGCCTCTGTCCTAAACTTGATGCTTGTAACCGCAAACTAATTACTGCCATCACTACTGCCTAATATGCTACTCGATTAAAGTATTGTCAGGTGCATATTGTTGTTGATAGGAGAAGTTATGGCTACAAATTTACGGACGAAGGTGGATGATTTTCTTTCACAAAAGCGGATTGCCATTGCTGGTGTATCGCATACCAATACCAACAATACGGCCAACGCCATTTACCGGCGGTTTCGAGACGCAGGCTACGAGGTATTCCCTATCAACCCCAATGCGGAAACCGTAGAAGGCACAACCTGCTATAAGCATTTGAAGGATGTACCCGTTCATGTCGATGGCGTTGTCATTGTGACCCGCGCCGAAGTAACCGAATCCGTCGTCCATGATTGCACCAATGCTGGTGTTACCCGCGTATGGATGCACGGCGGTGTACATGGCCCCGGCAGCAGTGTCTCAGATAGTGCTGTTGCCTATTGCAACGATCACAATATTTCGGTGATTGCTGGCGCTTGCCCGCTGATGTTTGGTACGACTTCAGATGGCTTCCAT